>JABCZE010000001.1 GCA_013289785.1 Vulcanimicrobiota bacterium
CTTCGTACCCGCAATTGGCATGCCCTATAACGAGGTCAACGGGCCGTCGGATTGCCATTCCGGCAACATTTTCCCGCAAACCAGAAGTGCGGCCGCCAGCGGGATTGTTTCGCCCGCGCGCCGACGGGTAGGCTTCATAGCATGCGTACAGTCATGCTAGCCTCCGTCCTTCTCGCCCAGCTTTCCGCCAATGCCGCAGCGGCAAGCTGCGCTGGAGCCGATCCGGCAATCGTGTCGGTGAAAGTGCAGAACGTCGCCGCCGGCGGTTCCGTCAACCACTATACGCTGGTCGGCAGGGTCACAAATCTCGGATCTGCGAAGCAGGCATCAAACGTCTTGCAGTTCGTCGACATCTATCAAAACGGAACCCGTTTGGAAGATCGCGGCGTACCGCCGCTGGCGCCGGGACAATCGTATACCTTCTCCTACGATTGGCAGCGCGCAAGCGACGCCGGCACCGGCACGACCACCATGAACTTTAGCCTGCGGATGACCTCGCCGTCGCCGCCCGGAAACCAAGACTGCAATCCAGGGAACAACACATACAACGTGACCTTCTAACGCCGCTGTAGCAAACGGTAATCTCCCGCCCGGCGACGTACCTAGTGGTACATGCCAGGCACACTCCGCGTCGGGATCGACGTCGGCGGAACGTTCACCGATCTCGCCGCCGCCGAATCCTGGAGCGGGCGAACCGTCACGCGCAAAGTCGCGAGCACGCCGCGCGAACCGCATCGCGCGGTCGTCGACGCGATTACCACAATCTTGGCGGATTATGAAGCGACTCCGCCGGTCGAGCTGCTCGCGCATTCGACGACGATTGCAACAAACGCGCTGCTCGGGCAACTGAACCTCGAGCTTCCGCGCGTCGTTCTCGTGACGACGGAAGGCTTTCGCGACGTTATCGAAATCGGCCGTCAAAACCGGAGCGAACTCTATAATCTGTTCGTGCAGCGGCCGCGGCAACTCGTTGCGCGCGCCGATCGGCTGACCGTGCGCGAACGCGTCGACTTTCAGGGAAACGTGCTTCAAGCGCTCGAGGAGAAGGACGTCGAGCACCTCTGCGAGGAGCTGCGCGAACGCAATCCGGCGGCCGTCGCGATCTGCCTGCTGCATTCGTACGCCAACGACGCGCACGAGCGGCACCTCGCCAAAGCCGTCGCCCAAGCGCTTCCGGGAGTGCGCGTAACCACTTCGTCGCAAGTCGACCCGCAGTACCGGGAGTACGAGCGGTGCTCGACAACCGTCGTTAATGCGGTGCTCGCCCCGATCGTGGAAGACTACCTCGAACGGCTGACCGCCGCGCTTGGCGCCGCCGGAATCCATGCGCCGCTCTACGTGATGCGCAGCGACGGCGGCCTGGCGTCCAAAGGCATCCTCACGCGACCGGCCGCACTCATCGAAAGCGGGCCCGCAAGCGGGGCAATGGCGGCGGCCGCGCTTGGCCGCCGAATCGGAATTGCACGACTGCTCTCGTTCGACATGGGCGGGACGACCGCCAAAGCCGGCGCCATCGTGGACGGGGTCGCGCAGGTGGTGGGGGAGTTCGAAGCGGCCGGCGCAACGCACAGTGGTCGCGCGATCAAAGGCAGCGGATATCCCGTTCGCTTTCCCTTCGTCGATTTGGCGGAGGTGAGCGCGGGAGGCGGCACGATCGCGTGGCTCGACGATGCCGGTTCGCTGCGTGTCGGCCCGCTCTCGGCCGGCGCCGATCCGGGGCCGGCCTGTTACGGACGCTCCGCCCAACCCACGGTGACGGACGCAAACGTCGTGCTCGGCCGCTTGAATCAGAAAGGATTGCTCGGCGGAACATTTCCGATTGAGGCGGCGGCCGCCCGCGCCGCCGTCGAGCGCCTCGCGCTCGTTCTGGGATTAAGCCTCGAAACGACGGCCGCCGGCATCATCAGGCTGATCGATCACGCCATGGCAAGAGTGCTGCGAATCGTCACCGTCGAGCGCGGGCTGGATCCGCGTGAGTTCGCGATGGTCGCTTTCGGAGGCGCCGGGCCGCTGCACGCCTGCGCGGTCGCCGACGAACTGGGAATAACGCGCATCGTAGTGCCGCAGCATCCCGGCCTCTTTTGCGCGAACGGCTTGCTCGACGCCGACCTTCACACGGACGACATTCACGCGGTGCTGCAGTCGACCGGCGAGATGGACTACGCAGGGTTGCAGCGCTGGTTCGAACGGAGCGAGCAACGCGCTCGCGCCTCTCTTTTTGAACAAGGCGTGCAGCCGGAGACGATTGCCTTTCGGCGCCAATACGACGCCCGCTATCGCGGACAGAGTTTCGAGCTGACCGTCGATCACGGCGATTGCGCGGAATCGATCGCGCAACGCTTTCACGACGCCCACCGCTCTCGCTACGGCTACGACGTCCCGGGCGAGGTCGTCGAACTGGTCAACGCGCGCTCGACCGGCGTCGGCTGCTTGCCGGCGCGTGACGCCAACCGGTTGCCGCCCTTCGACCGCACAGAGCGGCACGAAAACAAGCGACGTCTCTGGCTGGACGGATCGTTCCGCAACGTCCCCGTCTTACAGCGCGACGCTCTCGAGGGCGGTACGCGCATCGAGGGGCCGGCGATCGTCGAAGAGTACGACTGCACGACGTACCTCGCACCGCAGTGGTCGTTGCGCGCGGACCGTGGCGTGCTTCTTCTGGAGAAGGCGGCGGAATGATCGATCCGATCACCGCCGAGATCGTCAACGCCGCGCTCGTGTATGCCAGCGAAGAGATGGGCCTTGCCCTGCGCAACAGCGCTTACTCGCCAAACATCAAAGAACGCCTCGACCATTCGTGCGCGCTGTTCGACCGCGACGGCCGTTTGATCGCGCAAGCCGAGCACATTCCCGTTCACCTCGGCTCGCTGCCGTGGGGACTCAAACGGATGCTCGAGATCGTCGAGCGCGAGCACGGCGGCGTCCACGAGGGTGAGATGTGGGTTGCCAACGATCCCTACATTACGGGCACGCATCTCAACGACGTTACCCTAATGCGCCCGATCTTCGATCGCGGGCGGTTGGCCGGGTTTGCCGCCAATAAGGCGCATCACGCCGACGTCGGCGGCGCGGTGCCGGGTTCGATGCCGGCCGACGCGCCGGACCTTTTTGCCGAAGGGGTCGTCGTTCCACCGATGCGTCTGATGCGCGAGAATCGCGTCGTTGCGGAAACCGTCGCACTCTTCCGCGCGAACTCGAGAACGCCCGATGCCTGCGGCGGGGACCTTCGGGCGCAGATCGCCGGCAACTACACGGGCGAACGGCGCCTGATCGAGCTTTTGAGCCGCTACGGCGCGCAAGCGTTCGACGAGGCAGTCGCGCGTTCACTGGACGGCAGCGAACGCGCGATGCGCGCGGGACTTCGCCGGATCGGCGACGGCGTCTTCCACGCAATCGACTATCTGGAAGATCGCGACGGCAAGCCGAGCATCGTCATCGCCCTGCGCCTGGAACTCCGCGACGGCAGTGCGTTACTCGATTACGCCGGGACCTCCGCGCAACTCGCCACTCCCCTCAATGCCGTGTTCGGTGTGACGCTTTCCGGCGTCCACTACGCGCTGCGTGCCGTCACCGATTCCACGATTCCGATGAACGAAGGCTGTTTTCGCCCGATCGAAGTGCGCGTTCCCGAAGGCAGCCTGCTCAATCCGCGGCGCCCGGCACCGGTTTCGGGCGGAAACGTTGAGACCAGTACGCGCAACGCCGAGGTCGTCTTACAAGCGTTGGCTTGCGCCGCACCCGAACGCGTGCCGGCCTGCAGCGGCGGCACCATGAGCAACGTCATGCTCGGCGGAACGCGGCCCGATGGAAGAACCTGGGCTTTCTACGAGACTAACGGTTGCGGTTCGGGTGGCCGTCCAAACGGCGACGGCATCGACGCCATCCAGTGCCATATGACCAATACGCTCAACACACCGATTGAAGCGGTCGAACGCGAATATCCATTGCGAATCGTCTGCTACGAAATTGCCGAAGGCACCGGTGGCCCGGGGCGGCACCGCGGGGGCCACGGCTTGATCCGAACGATCGAACTAACAGAAGGCACCGCGCAAGCGACGCTCCTCGCGGATCGCCATACACTGCCGCCGCCGGGTGCGCACGGCGGAAACGCCGGCGCTTGCGGACGGCATACGTTAAAACGCGATGGAAACGAAACGCACGTTCCCGCAAAGCAAAGCCTGCCGCTCGAGCCCGGCGACGTTCTGACCATTCAAACGCCGGGCGGCGGCGGCTATGGTGCCCCGCCGCAGAGACCTTAGAGCGGCGTGTTGCTGCTGGCCGTGGCCGGCCGCTCCAAACCGAAGCGGGCTGCGCAGAGCAGATCCACGACGCGGATTGCGCTGCGGCGCGGCGAGAAACGCCGCCGCGAATCGGCCGCTACGAGGTGCCCGTACCATTCGCGAAGGGTCGCACCGTTGACGAAGCGCGCAGTTGCTTTGAGCAGCTCCGATCGCCGCGCGAAAATTGCAACGTCGGGCGCGAAGATCGCCTGAAGCGCGTCATCAGGGAGCACGATAGACGGAATCCCGGCTTGCGCTAGCAGCACGTTGCCGAACGCGGCGTCGTCGGTGAGCCCGCAATGGACGACGCAAGCAACGGGCACGCGCTCTCCGCCTCCGAGCAACATCTCCGGGGTTATCCGTACGGCCGGATAGCCCGGGTCGACGCCGGCAACGGCCTCCGGCGCGCCGGCGAGTCCGACGGTGATGCACGTGGGGTCGCTCGATCGGCGAACGGCGCAAATCGCGACGCGTTCCGGCGCCGCGCATGGAAGCCACGGGACCTCGACACCGATTGCGCCGCGCGTTCGAATCGAAGGGAAGACGTCCGCATGGCGGTCGATCGTGATTCCCGGCTGCGAAACTTCGCGTGAAAACCACTCGATCGAAGCGGCCTGCCGAAAACGCCGGTCGAACCACCGCCGGCGATGCAAGGGACCGCGCACGACCGGATGGCCGAAGGAGCGCAGAGCCGCAACGAGATCCTCGCGCGCCGCCGCGATCAGCGGCCCTTCATGGACGTCCTCCCGCATCGTTATCGCTCCGACCTCGCCGCGCTGCGTTCGCGGCAATGACGCCAGACGCGACGTCCAACGTGCATAAAACCGCTCCTCGTTCTCTCGTTCCCGGTCGAATCGCCCCGCCGAAGCTCCTTCGTAGTGCGCGAAACGAGCCTGCGCAACATAGGCGATCGCATCGCCTCGCTCGCGCGCTCGCAGGCAAAGGTCGACGTCCTCGAACCCGTTGACGAACGACTCGTCGAACCCACCGCCATCGAGAAACCATTGCGTGCGCACCGCCATCGCGGCGCCGGAGACGGCCAGCGCCTCGCGCGAAGCGGTGACGCCGTCGAGCGATGAAGCCAGATTGCGGCACGAATAGTGCCAGTGAGCGTTGCGCAGCAGGACCAGCCCCGCGGCCTGGGTCACGCCGTCCTCGAAGAAAAGCGCTCCGCCGGCGACGGCGACCCCGGGCCGGTCGAACGCCGCAACCAGCGGCGTCAGGGCATCGCCGAGCGGATACGCATCGTTGTTGAGAAAAAGCACCAGCGGCGCTTGTGCCATTCGCGCACCCGCGTTGCAAGCTCCGGCAAAGTTTCGATTCGTCTCGTGGCGGTGATAGCGCACCCATGGGAAAGCCGCAATCGCTTCCGGCGTTTCGTCGGTTGACGCGTTGTCGATCACGATCGTTTCGAAAGAAACGGAGCCGGATCGTTGCAGCCGGTCGAGCCGGCTCAAGCACCGCGCGGTGAGCCACCAGTTGTCGTAGACCGGAATAACGACGCTAAGCTGCGCCAACGCGAACTTGTTCTAGCAGTTCCTGCTTCGTTTCGGGCACCATCGTGCGCACGAAGACGATCGTGACGATGCACAGCACCGCATAGGCCCCAAAGGTCGCCGGACTTCCCAGGCGCTCGACCATTCCCAGAAAAGACTGCGAAACCGCAAAGTTTCCCACCCAGTTGGCCAGGGTTGAAACCGACATTCCCGCACCGCGAACCGGAAGCGGAAAGATCTCGGAGATCAGCAGCCAGAGGATGGGTCCGAAGCTAAACGCAAAGCAACCGACGTAGGCCATCATGCTGACCAGTGCGATCGTGCCCAACGAACCCGAGAGGTGCGGTTGCGAGAACGCGTACGCCATGACCGTGAGCGCGACGAACATTCCCGAGAGCCCGGCATAAAGCAGCGGCTTGCGACCGACGCGGTCGACGAAAAAGATCGCAACCAGCGTCATCCCGCAGTTCACGGCACCTACCAGCGATTGCGCCAAAATCGAGGCCGCCGCAGACCCGACGCCCGCCATCTCAAAGATCCTCGGCCCGTAGTAGATGACGGAGTTGATGCCGGTGACTTGTTGCAAGACCGCCAGCGAAATGCCGACCACCAGCGCGGGCCGAATCGCCGGACTCAATAATGCGCGCAGGCCGCCGCGCTTGACGTTCAGACTTGCGGCAATCGAGTCTTCTTCGAGTTTGCTTGCCGCCGGGTCCTCATAGATGCGATCCAACTCCTCGCGAGCCCGGTCCCGTTTGCCGATTTTGAAAAGATAGCGCGGACTCTCTGGCATGCGAACCATTCCGCCCATCAAAACCAGCGAGGGAACGACGGCGAGGCCCAACATCCAGCGCCACTGGCCGCCTCCCGCGAGTACGTAATCCACGATGTACGCTGCGAGAATGCCGATCGTGATCGCAAACTGATAGAGTGAGACCAGCGCGCCGCGCGTCGGGGCGGGCGAGACTTCGGAAATATACAGTGGAGCGACGACGGAGCTCAAACCGATGCCGATGCCGACGACGAAACGGCCGCAGAGCAGCGCCGCTTCGCCGGCAGCAAATGCCGAGAGCAGCGCTCCGAGTAAGAAGACGCAGCCCGCCGCAAAGAGCGTCGGGCGCCGGCCGATGCGGTCGGCAACCGATCCGGCGACGGCCGACGCCGCGATGCAGCCAATCAAGACGACGCTAATCGTGAAGGCCTGCAGCCGGTCATCGAGCGCGAACTGCTTGCTGATGAAGAGGATCGCGCCGGAGATCACGCCGGTGTCGTACCCGAAAAGCAATCCACCCAGGGCCGCGATCGACGCGACGAGCAAAACGTAGGCCCTCATGCAGGCGCTTTTGCGAGCGGCGTCCGAACGCTCCTCCAATGGCGCTCCAGATCGAGATACCCGGTGCGATCGCGTACGCGCGTGGGCACGCATTGCACGCGCTGGTAATCGCGCTCGGCAACGACGTCGTCGCGCAAGAGTACGGCGACGGCTTCGACGCGGAAAAACCGCACCTGCTTTACAGCGGCACGAAGAGTTTTTGGGGGCCGGCAGCGCTCTGCGCGCGCGACGACGGACTGCTCGAACTCGACGAGCCGGTCGCCGCAACGTTCCCAAGCTGGGATGACGACCCGTGGAAGCGACGCGTCACCTTGCGCATGTTACTCTCGCTGACGGCCGGCTTCGGCTTTGGTGGGTTGGGGGCCGCGGTCCCGGAGTACGAACGCGCCCTAGCTCTGCCCTTGAAAGACGAGCCGGGCACGCGGTTTACCTACGGCGGCATTCCGTTTCAAGTCTTCGGCGCCGTGCTCGCACGCAAACTCGCCGATCGCAAGCTGACGCCGCACGACTACCTCCGCGAGCGCGTTCTCTACCCCGCAAGCGTTCGCGTGGCGAGCTGGCGCAGCCTCAAGGACGGAACGCATCCGCTGCCAACCGGCGCATCGCTGCGCGCGCTGGACTGGCTTGCATATGGACGGTACGTCGCGGGCCAGCGCGAGCGCCTCGTGCCGTGTTTCACAGGCTCCAGCGCAAACGCGCGCTACGGCCTGGGCTGGTGGCTGGGCGCGCGCAACGCGCCCGAGGATCTCGTCTATGCGAGCGGCTCGGCCGGCCAAGCGCTCTATGTGGTCCCGTCGCTCGATTTGACGATCGTGCATTTCGGGGCGAGCGCCTCGTTCCGTCACGAAACGTTTTTGCGGCGCCTCGGGCTACGGTGACACGGGCGTCGCACCTTCGACCGGCTTGATGCCGGCGTTCTTCAAAGCGGTCTGGAGCGGCGAGAGTAGCCCGACGTAGTCGTTATACTGCGCGACGGCCGCCGCGTACGCCGCGTCAAAGCGTTTCGCATAGTCGAGCTGCTCCGCTGTTGGCGGAAGCTGTACTGCGCCGAAGCCGGTGCGCGGAATCGATTCGCGGAGCGAACCCGAACGCTGGATCGAGTCCTCGTCGTTCTTATAGTCGGCGGTAAACGCCGCAAAGACCGCGGTCCAGCTCTGCTGTGCGGAAGCGACCTGACTCATAATCGAGGCGTCGTTCTTCGCCGACGCGGCGACGCGCGTGAGCGACTTCTTGATCGCATCGAGATTATTGAGAACCTCGTCGATCTTTCCGTAAACCGTCGAATACTTCCGCGCGAAGGCATAGCCGGTTTGGTACTGGTCTTGCGTCCAGTCGTCGCGCGGATCGGGCTTCACGGTTACGGTTTGGGTCAGCGTTTGGCCGCCCAGCGCCAAGTGAATCGTATACGTTCCGGGAACGACGGTCGGACCCGTCTTTGGCCCTTGGTACTCCTCGCGCGCCGCGCCATGCCACTTCGTGGGCGCGTCCTCGGTAAAATCCCAAACGTACCGGTTGATGCCGGCCTTATTCGGAACGTAGGGCTCTTCTTTTCCTTTTACTTTATGCGTGCCGCTCACCGCGCGAATAACGCGGCCGTTTGCGTCGAGGACCTCCAGCGACGGCGGCCTCTTCTGCGGCGCGGTCTGATAAAAATCGACGATCGCTCCCTTTGGCGGATTATCGCCGGCGAACTGCGTGTAGATCCCCGGATCGTTGGAGTGGTAGTGATACTCGTAGGCGACCCGTGGTGCGTAGAGCATCGCTCCGGCGCGCTGCGCGTTGCCGAGCTGCTGGACGGAGTCGACGTCGTCGAGAATCCAAGCGTCGCGCCCGTGCGTCGCGATGACCAAATCGTTGAACTCGGGTTGGATGCGGATGTCGCGGACGGAGACCGCAGGCAAATTGATTCGGAAATCCTGCCAGTGCGCGCCGTTGTCGAGGGAGATCCAGAGGCCGTTTTCGGTTCCCGCATAGAGCATGTAGGGATTGCGCGTATCCGGACGGACGGTGCGGGCGTACTGATCGTTCGGCAGGCCGGTGACGATCTTCGTCCAGTGCGCGCCGTAGTCGCGCGTGACGTAGACGTAGGGGGCGTAATCTCCCATGCGATGGTTATCCGCAACGGCGTAGGCCGTGCCGGCGGACAGTGGCGACGGCGCCACCGTTTCGAAGCGCGCGAACTGCGGCGCTCCCGGCGGGGTGACGTTTTGCCAGTGCGCCCCACCGTCGCGCGTCAGCTGCACGTAACCGTCGTCGGTCCCGACCCAGATCTCGCCCTGATTTATCGAGGAGCCTTCGATATAGAGGATCGTGTCGGAGTACTCGGCGCCCGAGACGTCTTTCGCCAGCGGTCCGCCGGAGGGCAGTTGGTGCTCCGTAATGTTGCGCGTGAGATCGGGACTGATCGCCCGCCACGTCTCGCCGCGGTCACTCGACGCAAAGACGACGTTTCCGCCGAACCACGCAACGTGTCCGTCCCAAGGGGCGAACGCAATTGGCGAATCCCAGTTGAAGCGGTACGCCGCCTTGCTCAAGTCAAACGGCCCAAGAAAACTTCCGGGAAATGAGTCGTACGGCCGAATGAAACGGCTGACGCCGGTCCTCCGGTTGTAAAGCGTGACCGCGCCGTCTTCCAAATCCGCCCAAATATAGTTGGGATCGATCGGGTCGGGCACCGTCCACATTCCGTCGCCCCCGACGACGTTGATCCAATGGCGATTGAGAATGCCTTGGTCGTCGAGCGAGTTCGACGGACCGCAGAAGCCGTTGTTATCTTGGAAGGCCGCGCAGACCAAGTACGGGTTTTCGTTGGAGAGGCCGACGTGATAGATCTGCCCGATCGTGAGATTCCGGGAAAACGCCCAATGTTCCAAGTCGGTGGTGAGCGCAAACCCGCCGTCCTCGCCGGTAATGATCCGCTTGGGATCGTTGGGAGCAATCCAAATCGCGTGATAGTCGACGTGAACGTCCTTGGCAATTTCCTTGAACTTTCGGCCACCGTCCTTACTCTCCGAAAGCATCTCTGAAACGGCATACACGTGGTCGGCGTTTTTCGGATCGACGGCGATGTGCGTGAAGTAAAAGGGTCGCTGATCGACGAGCGTGTCGTCGCTCGTCATTTTCCAGCGCGCGCCGCTATCGTCGGAGCGCCACAAAATCCCGCCCGCCGCTTCGATGAGCGCAAAGACGCGGCTCGGACGGCTGGGCGCGATGGCCAACCCGATTCGCCCGGTGAACCCCTGCGGCAAGCCATGGCCGGTAAGCCTTTGCCACCTTCGGCCGCCGTCGGTGGATTTGTAGAGGCCGTCGTCGGGGCCCCCGCTGGTGAAGGTCCACGGAATGCGGCGAAAGTGCCACATGCCTGCGTAGACGATCTTTGGATCGACCGGATTGATGGCAACGTCGCTCGCACCGCTCGCCGGACTGAGATAGAGCGACTTGCTCCAGTTTTCTCCGCCGTCGAAGGTGACGTAGACGCCACGGTTCGTCGAATCTTTAAACGGGTCGCCGAACGCGCCAACGACGATGTGGCGCGGGTCGCGCGGGTCGATGGCGATTCGCGAGATGCTCCAAACGCCGGCCAAGCCGGCGCGCCGCCACGTCTTTCCGCCATCGCTTGATTTGTAGAGTCCGTCGCCGTAGCTGACGTCGTTGCGCGGATTTGCCTCGCCCGTCCCGGCCCACACGACGCGCTCGTTGGTTGGATCGATGGCGACCGCGCCGATCGCCGAAACCGCCTGCTTTTCAAAGACGGGCTGCCACGTCGCCCCGCCATTGGTCGAGCGCCACACGCCGCCGCCGGCCGTTCCGAGATAGTAGAGCTGGTCGTCCTGCGGCGTTCCGGCCACCGCGGCAACGCGCCCGCCCGCGATCGTCGGTCCGATCGAACGCCACGACAGATTCGCATACGCGGCAGCCGCGAAGACGATTGAAGAGACGATCACTGGGGTGCCTCCACTTCTTTGGCGGGCGACAACGGTTTCATGCCGGCTTGCTTCAACGCATCGTTTACGCCCGGCAACGTGCCGGTTACGAACGCGTCGTAACGCGCTAAGCCCTGACGGTACTCGGCGTCGACGCGCGTTATGAGGTTCACGACCATCGGCGTGATCAGACCTTGCGCGGTCTGGAACGCGCCGACAACGTCCTCGTGTAACGCCGTCTCGTCCTCGGTGCCTTCGCCTCGAATGTTCGTCGCCAGCGAATCGAAGAGCGTCTGTCGCGCCTTGGACGCATCCTCGAGCTTGGCCGTCAACGCCGCATTATCGGCCTTTTTTGCGGCGGCGAGCGCGTTGTCGATCGACTTCTTGAGGTCGTCGAGCGTATTGAGCACGGTGTCGATCTGCGATACGTGGGACAACTGGCGCATCGACTCGTCGAAACTGCGCTGATACTCGGCCTGCGTGAACTTCGAACGCAAATCGGGTTCGACTCTGACGCGCTGCACGTACGTCCGGCCCGAAAGCGTCATGCGCACGGAATAGGACCCCGGCACAACGCCCGGCCCGGTCTCGGGGTTGGAAAAGTCGCTTTTCGCGCCGTTCCATTTCACCGGGCCGTTGACGTTGAAATCCCAGGTGTAGCGATTCAAGCCGGCCTTGTTCGGAACGTAGGGCCGGTCCTTGCCCCCGACTTTGTGGGTTCCGGATATCGTCCGGATCACGCGGCCAAAGCTGTCGAGGATGTCGATTTTCGGAGCGTCTTTCTGAGGCTGCGCCTGGTAGAAGGTGATCATCACGCCGTAGGGCGGGTTGTCCGCCGCGTAGTTCGTGTAGACGCCGTCGTCGTTAGGATGCAGCGTCCATTCGTAGGCGACCGGCGGCGCGAAGAGCCGGCTTTTCTGTGTCACCGCGTCCATGAGCTGCTGCACGGGTGTCATATCGTCCATGATGTAGACGTCGCGCCCGTGCGTCGCGATCACGAGGTCGTCGTATTGCGGCTGCAACCGAATGTCGTGCACCGAGACGGGCGGCAGGCCGTTCTTGAAAGATTGCCAGCTCGCAGCGCCGTCGAACGAAATCCAGATCCCCTCTTCGGTGCCGAGATAGACGATGTCGCGATTGCGGATGTCGGGCCGGATCGCGCGAACCCACTGATCCGCCGGCAACCCGGCGACGATCTTCGTCCAGTGACTGCCGTAGTCGTGAGTAACGTAGGCGTATGGCGCGTTGTCGCCCGTATAATGCCCGTCGGCGATGGCATACGTCGTTCCCGCGACGAGCGTCGAGGGCGCGACTGTCGCAAAGCGTGCGAACTCCGGGGCGCCCGGCGGCGTCACGTTCGTCCAATGCTTTCCACCATCGCGCGTGAGCTGAACGAGTCCGTCGTCGGTGCCGACCCAAATCTCGCCGCGGGTCTTCGTCGAGCCTTCGATGTCGAGAATCGTGTCGCTGTACTCCGCGCCGGAAACGTCGTTGGTAATCGGACCGCCGGCCGGCTGCTGGTGCGCTTTGATATTGCGCGTGAGATCGGGACTGATCGCGCGCCAGGATCTTCCGCGATCGGTCGTCTCGAAGAGGACGTTGCCGCCGTACCAGCCGACGTTCTTACGCCACGGATCGAATCCGATCGGCGACTCCCAGTTGAACCGGTACTTGCTGGTCGAGAGTTCCCACGACTCCTTACTCGTTTGAAGGTATGGCTGGCCCGACCATTGATCTTGGGTCACGCGGTTGTATATGGTCAGCGAGCCGTTTTCCGAGTCCGACCACAACCAGTTCGCATCGTCGGGTTCCGGAATGCTCCACTCGCCGTCGCCGCCTGCCGAGGCGATCCAAGCCTTATTTTGAATGCCGGAGGGATCGAGCGAGTTCGAAGGACCGCACCAAGCGCTGTTGTCTTGCAGACCGGCGCAGACCGTATACGGATTATCGTTGCCGAGCCCGACGCGGTAAACCTGACCGATCGGCAAGTTGGCCGAGAAGAACCAGTTCGCGCCGCCGTCGAGCGTCAGCGCATAGCCGCCATCCTCGCCGGTCATGATGCGATCCGGGTCGTTGGGTGCGATCCAAATTGAGTGATAGTCCACGTGGACGGCGGGCGCGATCGGTTTGAACGTTTTGCCGGCATTCGTGCTCAGCATCAGCTGAAACGAGACCGCGTAGACGCGGTCGGCGTTCTTTGGATCGACCGCAACGTGCGTGAAGTAGAACGGACGCGCGTCGACCGCCGAGTTGTCGCTGACCATCGTCCAGTTCGCGCCACCGTCGTCGGAACGCCACAGCACGCCCGCTTTTGATTCGATGACCGCGTAGACGCGGTTCCCGTCGCTCGGCGCGACGGCCAAACCGATGCGTCCCATCGGACTGGGCGGCAGGCCGTGTCCCGCCAACTCCGTCCACGTGGCGCCGCCGTCGGTCGACTTGTAGATGCCGTCTTCTTCTCCGCCGCTGACGAACGTCCACGGCCGGCGTTGGAACTTCCAGATGCCGGCATAGAGCACGCTGGGATTCTGCGGGTTTACCGCAAGGTCCGATGCGCCGCTCTGCGGCCCGGCGTACAACGTCTGCTTCCACGTTTTGCCGCCATCGTCGGTAACGTAGATGCCGCGGTGCGGGCTGTCGCTAAACACGTCGCCCAGCGCCGCAACGACGACGTGGTTGTGATTGCGCGGATCAACGGCGATCCGGGTGATGTATCGCGTTTCCTTCAACCCGGTGTTCGTCCAATGGTCGCCGCCGTCGGTCGTCTTATAAACGCCGTTGCCGTAACTCACGTCGTTGCGTGGATTACCTTCGCCCGTTCCAACCCAAACCGTTTGATTGTCGGTTGGATCGATCGTGACCGCGCCGATCGCCCCGATGCCCTGATCGTCAAAGACCGGATCCCACGTTTGCCCGCTGTTGGCCGATTTCCAAACCCCGCCGCCGGCGGTGCCGACATAGTAAAGTTTGGAATCCGTCGCGGAACCGGCAACCGCCGGCGTCCGCCCTCCGCCGGCCGCCGGGCCGATTTCACGCCAGGTCATGTTTGCAAACGGGGGCCCGGGCGACGCCGTCGGCGAGGGTGAGGGCGAAGGCGACACCGGTGCCGCCGGCCTCGGGGGTGCCGGCGACGGCGGCAACGGGGATGCGACCGGATTTGCCGCGTAAAGCGACGCCGCAAGTAGCAAGGAAACGATCAACTCCAAACCCTCTCTCGTCTAGATCGAAGCACGCCCAATCAATGCGCGGGTCCGGCCCGGTGCTGCGCTTGATACCTCGGAACGTTCACGTGAATTGCGTACCACTGAGACCAGGCGATCAGGCCACACATTACAATGAACAGAAACAGAAGGACGGCGAGAGCTCGGCGCGAACCCACCGGCCCCATATGCGCAGGACCATCCTGAGCCTCCTGGCTACGGTCGGCTTTTCTATTGGCCCGCTGCTGCTTCCAGCACAGGCGGCCAATCGAGCGGTACCCGCCTCACCCGTCGCCGTCGCCGTGTACGCCAAGGTTTTGAGCCACATCAATCCCGAGATGCCGCGCTGGCAGAGTCGCGATCTGGCGCGCCGGGTGCTGCTTAACGCGGTCCGCTGGCGCCTCGATGCCAACATGCTGGTGGCCATCGTGACGGTCGAGTCTCGCTGGCACACCCACGCTCTTTCGCGCGCCGGCGCAATTGGACTCGGGCAGCTGATGCCCGGAACCGCAGCGCTGCTCGGCGTGAACCCGCACGACCCGGCGCAGAACATCTCCGGCGCTGCGCGCTATCTTCGCGGCTTAGTTGGGCGCTTTGGAACCAAGCACTACGATCTCGTCTTCGCCGCCTACAACGCCGGTCCCAAAGCGGTGAGTGAATACGGCGGCATTCCGCCGTTCGATGAGACGCAAAACTATGTCGTGCGCGTGCTCGCGGCGTGGGAGCAGCTTTCGAAAACCGTTCGCCTGCCCGCCGACGCCTACGCCGTCGTGCCACTGGGCGGCGGGGCCGACCTCGACTATTGGCTCGAAGGCCCCCCAACCCAGTAAAGTATATTCTCGACCGCCTCAGCCAAGCCCGCGGGCCCTTCAACGCGCAACGGGATTGCGCCGGCGTTGCGCGCTGCCTCGACGTCGCTCTCACGATCGCCAACGACCACGCAGCAGGCCGGATCCACGCCCAGAGCTCGAGCCGCATCGAGAATTAATTTCGGTTTGGGCTTACGGCAGTCGCATTGGTCGTCTGGGGCGTGCGGGCAAACGAAGAATCCTGCGAAGGGTCCGAGCAGCTCGTTTACGCGCTGGTTCACGGCATCGACTGCTTCGCGCGTGATGAGTCCGCGACCGATGCCGCTCTGATTGCTCACGACGGCCAGCGGCAGACCAACCTCGCGTAGACGATCGAGCAGTACGCGCGCGTTCGGCGCGGGTTCGACGCGCTCCGGATCGCCGTTGAACGGCACGTCGATCACGATCGTTTCGTCGCGATCGAAGAGCACGGCACACACTCGGGGCACTCGGGGTATGCCGCCCTCGCTTGTTCTCAGATTAATCGCTCGGGCGGCATACCCGCTCGTCTCATCATGGGACCGGAACGTAGACCTCGGCGCCGGCTTCGATGAACTCGCGCGATTTTTCGGCCATTCCTTGCTGCGCGTACTCGCGAACCTCTTGGGTAATCTTCATCGAGCAGAAGTGTGGCCCGCACATCGAGCAGAAGTGCGCGATCTTCGCGCCGGGCGCTGGAAGCGTCTCGTCGTGGAACTCACGTGCCGTGTCGGGGTCAAGCGAGAGATCGAACTGATCTTGCCAGCGAAACTCGAAACGCGCCTTTGAGAGCACGTCATCCCAATGCGCCGCGCCCTTATGCCCTTTGGCGAGATCGGCCGCGTGGGCCGCGATCTTATACGCGATAACGCCGTCCTTGACGTCCTTTTTATTGGGCAGCCCGAGGTGTTCTTTAGGCGTAACGTAGCAGAGCATCGCCGTGCCGAACCAGCCGATCATCGCCGCACCGATGGCGCTGGTGATGTGATCGTAGCCAGGCGCGATATCGGTCACCAGCGGCCCGAGCGTATAGAACGGCGCCTCTTTGCAGACGGCGAGTTGCTTGCGCATGTTTTCTTCGATCATGTGCATCGGCACGTGGCCCGGGCCCTCGATCATCACCTGCACGTCGTGCTTCCAGGCGACGTCCGTTAACTCGCCTAGCGTCTCGAGCTCCGCGAACTGCGCCGCATCGTTCGCGTCGGCGGTACAGCCCGGCCGCAGGCCGTCGCCGAGCGAGAAGGCGACGTCGTAGGCCTTCATGATCTCGCAGATATCTTCGAAATGTTCGTAAAGAAAGTTCTCGCAATGGTGCGCGAGGCACCACTTCGCCAGAATGGAACCGCCGCGCGAGACGATGCCGGTGATCCGGTTTGCGGTGAGCGGCACGTAACGCAACAGCACGCCGGCATGGATCGTGAAATAGTCGACGCCCTGCTCGGCCTGCTCGATCAGCGTATCGCGGAAAAGTTCCCAGGTCAGCTCCTCGGCCTTACCGCCAACCTTTTCGAGCGCCTGATAGATCGGAACCGTCCCGATCGGCACCGGCGAGTTGCGCAGAATCCACTCGCGCGTTTCGTGGATGTTTTTGCCGGTCGAAAGATCCATAACGGTATCGGCGCCCCAGCGCGTCGCCCACGTCATCTTCTCGACCTCTTCGTCGATCGACGAGCTCACGGCCGAGTTGCCGATGTTGGCGTTGATCTTCACCAGGAAGTTGCGGCCGATGATCATCGGCTCGCTCTCGGGGTGGTTGACGTTCGACGGAAGAATCGCGCGGCCGCGCGCAAGCTCGGCGCGCACGAACTCCGGCTCGACGTTCTCACGCAGCGCGACGAACTCCATCTCGGGCGTGATCTCCCCGCGCGCAGCGTAGTGCATCTGCGTCACGTTGCCACCGGGTTTCGCCCGGCGCGGTAAGCGCCGCGACGGAAAGCGCAAGTCGTCAAGCTCGGACATTGCCTCGCGACCGCGGCGATAGAGCGAGGTCGGGCTCTCCAACTCGATCGTATCGTTACGATCGGCGATCCAGCGCCCGCGCAACGGCTCTAAGCCGCGGCGGATGTCGAGCGACGATTCCGAATCGGTGTACGGACCGCTGGTATCGTACAGCGTGTGGACCGTTCCGTCGGTCAGCGTCACTGCGCGGCGCGGAACGCGAATCGAGGGGTCGCTGCCCCCAACGTAAACTTTCATGTTTTATCCTCCCTACGCCGGCATTATCCGGATCAGGTTACGTGCGGTCGGCGGCTCGGGGTCGCCCTCTCAGCCTAATTTAGCTCCCGCGCACGGACTCTATACGCCCGAAACGCAGTTCTTCCCAGGCAGTCGGGTGCTTTTGGAAGAGATGGGCGCGCCGGACGGAAATGACGCCAGCGATGACCAGCTTCGCACCCGACCCCGATCCTCAGGAGACTCGCGAGTGGCTTGAGGCCATGCGAGGCGTGCTTACCATCGAAGGCCCGGGGCGCGCGCGCGAACTGATCGCGGCGCTCGTCGACGAGGCGCGGCGTGCCGGCACGCCCGTGTCGCTCGGATTGACGACCCCATACGTCAACACGATTCCCCTCGACCAACAGGCACCGATGCCCGGCGACCGCGAGGTCGAAGCCCGTCTGCGCCACTACGTCCGCTGGAACGCGTTAGCCACGGTCGTCCGGGCAAACAGGGTTAGCTCCGAACTCGGCGGGCACGTCGCGAGCTTTGCCTCGGCCGCGACGCTCTACGACGTCGGCTTCAATCACTTCTTTCGCGCGCCCAGCGAAACGTTCGGCGGCGATCTCGTCTTCTTCCAGGGCCACTCCTCGCCAGGCGTCTACGCCCGCGCCTTCCTCGAGGGCCGCATCACCGAAGAGCAGCTCGAGCATTTCCGGCAAGAGGTCGACGGACACGGCCTTTCGTCGTACCCGCATCCCTGGCTGATGCCCGACTTTTGGCAGTTTCCCACCGTCTCGATGGGCCTGGGCCCGATCATGTCGATCTATCAAGCGCGATTCATGCGTTACTTGCACGACCGCGCGCTCTCCGATGCGTCCGATCGCAAGGTGTGGGCCTTCGTGGGCGACGGAGAGATGGACGAGCCCGAGTCGCTTGGTGCGATTTCACTGGCCGGACGGGAGAAGCTCGACAACTTGATCTGGGTCGTCAACGCCAACTTGCAGCGCCTCGACGGTCCGGTGCGCGGCAACGGCAAGATCATTCAAGAGCTCGAGGGCATCTTCAAAGGGAACGGCTGGAACGTCATCAAGGTCATCTGGGGACGCAGTTGGGATCCGCTGCTGGCCGCCGACTCCGGCGGAAGGCTCGTACAGCTGATGAGTGAGTGCGTCGACGGCGACTATCAAACGTTTAAGTCGCGCAACGGCAAATACGTTCGCGACGAGTTTTTCGGGCGCTATCCGGAAACGGCGGCGTTGGTTGCCGATTGGAGTGACGATCAAATCTGGGCTCTGCAGCGCGGCGGCCACGACCCGACCAAGGTTTTCGCGGCGTACGAAGCGGCGCGCAACCATCGCGGCGAGCCGACCGTCATCTTGGCAAAGACGATCAAAGGCTACGGAATGGGCGAAGCCGGCGAGGCTCAGAACATCGCGCATCAAGCCAAGAAGATGGAAATGGAGGCGATGCGCACCTTCCGGGATCGCTTCGCGCTGCCGATTACCGACGAGCAGATGGCAGGCGATAAAATCCCGTTTTTCAAACCGGCGGAGAGTTCGCCGGAGATGCAGTACTTGCGCGAGCGTACCGCGGCTCTGGGCAGCGTCCCGCAGCGGCGGCGCCGTTCCGCGTCGCTGACCGTACCCGAACTGTCGACCTTCGACGCGCAACTCCAGAGCACGGGCGACCGCAGCATCTCCACGACGATGGCCTTCGTGCGAGTGCTCAACGCCGTGGCCCGCGATCCTGAGATCGGCGCGCGCGTCGTGCCGATCGTCGCCGACGAATCGCGAACCTTCGGCATGGAGGGCATGTTCAGACAGCTGGGGATCTACTCGTCGGTCGGTCAGCTCTATCATCCACAAGACGCCGAACAGTTGATGTGGTATCGCGAGGACAAGCTCGGACAGATTCTGCAGGAAGGCATCAACGAGGCCGGGGCGATCTCGTCGTGGATCGCTGCTGGAACCTCGTACTCCAATCACGACCTGCCGATGATCCCGTTCTACATCTTTTATTCGATGTTCGGCTTCCAACGGGTCGGCGATTTGGCATGGGCCGCCGGCGACAGCCGCACTCGCGGGTTTCTCTTGGGCGCAACCTCGGGTCGCACGACGCTCAACGGCGAGGGTTTGCAGCACGAAGACGGCAGCAGTCAAGTCGCGGCATCGTTCATTCCGAACTGCTGCAGCTACGACCCGACCTATGCGTACGAAGTCGCCGTAATCATTCAGGACGGTCTGCGCCGCATGCTGAGCGATCAGGAAGACGTGTACTACTACATCACGCTGCTTAACGAGAACTACCAACACCCGGCGATGCCGCCCGACGCGCGCGAGGGCATCTTGCGCGGGATGTATCTTCTCCACGACTCCAGCGCCGCGGCGGGCAAGAAAGAGAAGAAAGCGCCGTGCGTGCAGCTCTTCGGTTCGGGCGCGATCCTGCGGGAAGTCGAGGCCGGCGCCGAGCTGCTTGCCAACGACTGGAACGTTCGAAGCGACGTCTGGAGCGTTCCCAGCTTCAACCAGCTGCAGCGCGACGGTGTCGCCGCACGCCGCTGGAATATGCTCCATCCCGAAGAGGCACCTCGCCTGTCGTACGTCGAGCAGTGCCTGCGCGGGCGGCTCGGTCCCGGCGTCGCGGCTACGGACTACATCCGCACCTTCGCCGAACAGATCCATCCCTTCATGGACCGGCGTTACGTCGCACTTGGTACCGACGGTTACGGGCGCAGCGATTTTCGCCGCAAGCTCCGCAGGTTTTTCGAAGTCGACCGGCACTTCGTCGCGGTGGCCGCGCTCCAGGCGCTGGCCGCCGACGGCGCCGTCGCGCCTGCGACGGTCAAAAAAGCGATCGAGAAGTACGGAATCGACCCCGACAAGCCCAACCCCGTTACCGTGTAGAAGAGCGGCATATGAGCAATACGATCGAGGTCCGCGTCCCCGATATCGGCGACTTCAAAGAAGTGCCGGTCATCGAAGTCTTGGTCAAGCCCGGCGATCGTGTGAAGAAAAACGATTCGCTCATTACGCTCGAGAGCGAGAAAGCCTCGATGGAAGTGCCGTCGGAGGCCGATGGTGTGGTGCAAGACGTGAAGGTGAAAGTCGGCGATAAGGTGTCGCAGGGCGCGACGATTCTCGTGTTGAGCTCCGACGCCGGCGCAGCGGCACCGCCTGTGCCTGCTGCGTCCCCTGCGCCGGCGGCACCCGCCGCTTCCTCGCAAACCGCGCAGACGATCGAAGTGCGCGTTCCGGACATCGGCGACTTCAAAGACGTGCCCGTCATCGAGGTCTTGGTCAAGCCCGGCGACCGCGTAAAGAAGAACGAGTCGCTCGTTACCCTCGAGAGCGAGAAAGCGTCGATGGAAGTGCCGTCCGAGGCAGAAGGCGTCGTACAAGACGTCAAGGTGAAGGTCGGCGACCGGGTCTCGAAGGGTACTCCGATCGTCGTGCTCGCCGCGCCGGAAAGCGCTGCGCCGGCAAAAGCGGCCGCGCCCGCACCGCAAGCGCAATCCGCGCCGCAAGCGCAATCCGCGCCGCAAGCGCAATCCGCGCCGGTAGAGTCGTCGGGAAACGGTATCGTTCACGCGGGGCCGTCGATCCGGCGCTTTGCGCGCGAGCTCGGCGTGAATCTACAAAAGCTGCGCGGTACCGGCCCAAACGGCCGCGTGACTCGCGAGGACGTGCAAGGCTTCGTCAAGAGCGCGCTGCAGAGCGGCGTTGCCGCCGGCGGCGCCGCAACGCCGTTTGCCGGGCTGCCGCCCTGGCCGAAACTGGATTTCTCGCAATACGGCGCGACGGAGCGGAAGCCGCTTTCGCGCATCAAGAAACTTTCCGGTCCGAACCTGCATCGCAACTGGGTGCTCATTCCGCACATCACCAACTACGACGAAGCCGACGTCACCTCGATCGAAGAACTTCGCAGCGAGGTCAACGCCGAACAAACAAAGTCCGGCGGCCCCAAGCTCACGATGCTCGCATTCCTGATTCGCGCCAGCGTCGCGGCACTGCAACGCTTCCCAGAGTTCAACGCTTCACTCGACGGCGACGAGCTGATCCTCAAGCAGTATTACAACGTCGGCTTCGCGGCCGACACGCCCGGCGGGCTGGTCGTGCCCGTAATCAAGAACGCCGATAAGAAAGGCTTGATCGAGATCGCGCGCGAGGCCGTCGAGCTTGCCGGTAAGGCGCGCGAGGGCAAGTTGACGCTCGGGCAGATGCAGGGCGGGAGCTTCACGATCTCGTCGATCGGGGGCATCGGCGGCACGGCCTTCACCCAAATCGTCAACGCGCCGGAAGTTGCAATTCTCGGCGCGACGCGTACCGCAACCAAACCCGTGTGGGACGGCAAGCAGTTCGTGCCGCGGCTGATGCTGCCGATCAGCGTGAGCTACGATCACCGCGTGGTCGACGGCGCCGGCGCCGCGCGATTCCTAGTCTACGTCGCCGAGTTACTCGCCGACTTCCGCCGCGTCATGCTTTAGCGAATCGCAATTCCCCAGGCGCAGCCGGCACCCTGAATATCGGCATTCGTGTAAAGCACCGACGGTTTGAGGTCCGCGCTGAACTGCTTGCGGCTCGTCGGATAGACGTCAATGCCGGCGCTGCCGGAGTTACCGCAGTTTGCGACGTAGAGGTCACCCGTCGACGTGAAGGCAAAGGCCGACATGTACGAGCTCGAAGGCAACCCCGCCGGATCGACGACGCTCGGCTTGGCCCCTTTCTTGAGGTCGCTAGCATCGTAACGCACGACGGCCGCCGCGGACCCATTGCTCGAGCTGAAGAGGTTTCCGGCGCGATCGAACGCCAGCGATCCCGGCGAATTGAGCCCATCGAGGAAGTAGGGGCTGCTCGTGTACGGCGGTTTTGCGACGGCGATCGAATTCGTGCCGGTACTGTTGAATATCGATATGTACAGATTTGCCGACTTGTCGAAGGCGATGCCGTACGGCTGATACCCTCCGCCGTCGAGCGTTAGTGCGGGGCTGAGGGTGCCGCTCTTTGTAAAGGGGCCGCTGTACTCCAAGACTTCATTATTTCCGGGCGAACTCGCCCAGAGGTCTCCGGACGGGTCGAAGGCTAACGCGTCGGAGCCGTCGGTGCCGGAGAGAACGAAACTGTACTTCGGCAGCGACGACGCTTTGAGCGGCAAGTCAAAGACGAGCACGGTCACCGGGTTGCCACCATATTTACCGAAGGACAAGATCCAGAGGTGCCCAGATGTATCGACGCTCATCCCGCTGGTGTAGTTCAGGTCGTTCTGCTGGTTGCCGCCGACGTCGAGCGTCTTCGACTTCGCATGTAACGGTATCTTCGCTGCCTGCACTTCCGGGTAGGTTCTGCCCGCGTAGAGCGTCCAGTAGACGTGCTGAGCGGGCTTATGGGCGCCGGGGCCCAGCAGGCGAAGAAAGGCGTCGGCTTGCGGCGCCTCAATCTGCGGGGGCGTAGCACCTCCGCTCGAGCATCCTGCCAACAGCGCGGCAAATGCGATAACGGCCGTAGTCCACAACTTCATTGCAAGCGCCTCCGATACGCCACTGTTTACGATTACGGAAGGTCGTCGCCCTTGCGCCAATCCGGACAGTAAGTGTCATGTTTGACCGGTATGCTCGTGGAAACGCTTACACAAAAACAAAGGAGACGAGCAGAATGATCAAGGGAATCGACATCGCGGCCTACCTGGTGCGCGATCCGCAGGCGCAGATCGCCTTCTATCGCGACGTGCTGGGCATGAAGCCGACCGAGATCGACGATCAAGGGCGGGGCGCGGAGTTCACGCTGGCCGACGGCTCGACGTTCGGCGTCTGGAAACCCGAAGGCGGTGAGACCGGCGGCGCGATCATGTTCGCGGTCGACGACGCAAAGGCGGCGGTCGAACACTATCGGGCGCGCGGGCTCAAGCTGTCTGACGTGATGGAATCGCCGGTCTGTTTCATGTCGTTCGGCGCAGACCCCGAAGGGAACGGCCTGATCATCCATCAGCGCAAGGCGTAGCGCGCCAATGCGTGCCGCGCTCGCGCGACGATCTCGTCGCGCAGCGCGGTGGGTTCGATGAGCGTCGCCACGTCGGACCACGCAAGCGCTTGGAAGAGCGCGACCTCGCGGCCCGGAAACGTGACGCGAACGCGCGTCTCGCTTGCGTCTTGTTCGAGTATCTCCGTAGGCCAATAGTACGTGACGCGTTCGAGCGCATCGTTCGGCATGCAAAACGTTACGATGCAATCGGCGGTGCGCGACACCTCGGCAAATCGCGCCGACGACTCGGCCCAATAACGCTCC
>JABCZE010000002.1 GCA_013289785.1 Vulcanimicrobiota bacterium
CAGTCTCATTCCTCATCTGGACGACGACGCCGTGGACGCTTCCGGCAAACGTGGCCATCGCTTTGCGCGCCGACGCGACCTACGGGCTCTATCGCGTGGACGGCGAGATGCTGATCGTCGCCGAGGCGCTCGCGCAACGCGCGCTGGGCGAGCGATTCGCGGACGCGACCTTGCTCGGTCGTGCGCTCGGCGAAAAGCTCGACGGGGTCGCGGTTCGCCATCCGTTCATGGACCGCGATTCGACGGTCGTGCTCGCCCCGTATGTGGACTTGGAGACCGGGACGGGAGCCGTTCATACCGCGCCCGGCCACGGCGCCGACGATTTCGATACCGGGATGAAGTACGGTCTGCCGATTCTCAATCCGGTCGATGCGGCCGGCCGTTTTACCGCCGAAGCCGGGCCGTACGCGGGCATGAATATCTTCGCGGCCAACGCGCGCATCGTCGACGACTTGCGCGCGAGCGGCGCGCTCTGGAGCGCGGCGGAGTACGAGCATTCCTATCCGCATTGCTGGCGCTGCCACAATCCCGTGATCTTTCGCGCGACGGCGCAGTGGTTTCTCGCGATGGATCAAAACTTGCTTCGCCAACGCGCGCTCGACGCGACCGACGGCGTCGAATACGCGCCGGAATGGGGGCGCGCGCGCCAGCGGCAGATGATCGAAACGCACCCCGAGTGGTGCCTTTCGCGGCAGCGAACGTGGGGAACGCCGATTCCGTCCCTAGCATGCCGGCAGTGCGGCGAAGCGATCCTCGACCCGCGCGTTGCGCGTCTTGCCGCCAAACGCTTTGCCGAAGCCGGTGCCGGTTCGTGGTGGAGCGATCCAGTTCAAACGTATCTTCCCGAGGGGTTCGTCTGCCCGAAGTGCGGCAGCAGCGACCTCGAAAAAGAGAGGAACATCGTCGACATTTGGTTTGAGTCGGGCGTGACTCACCTCGCCGTGCTGGGGCGCGACGGGATGCCCTGGCCCAGCGACCTCGTGCTCGAAGGCGGCGATCAGTTTCGCGGCTGGTTTCGCAGCTCGCTCATTACCGCCGTCGCGATCAAGGGACGCGCGCCGTACCGGCGCGTGCTGAAGAACGGCTGGGTGAACGACGAGCAGGGCCGGCCGATGTCGAAGTCGCGGGGAACCGGCATCGATGCAAGCGATGCAATGACCCGCTGGGGCGCCGATGTTTTGCGGTTGTGGGCCGCCTCGGTCGAACCCATCGACGACGTTCGCTTCGGGCCCAACGTCGTCGACCAGGTCGGCCGCGTCTACCGAAACCTGCGGAATCGCATGCGCTTCATGCTCTCCAACTTGGAGGACCTTTCGGCGGCCGGCGTCGTCGCGCGCGAGGCGATGGAGCCGCTCGACCGCCTTGCCTGCACCGTTACCGACGCGTTCGTCGCCGGAGTCAAAGAAGCGTACGACGCGTGTGAGATTCACGACGCTTATCTGCGAATCGTCGAGTTCGAAAGCTCGATGTCGAGCCTCTTTTTCGATGCGCTCAAGGATCCGCTCTATTCGCGCGCGGCCGGCGATCCGCGTCGCCGCAGCGCGCAGTCGGCGTTGCTCTACATCGCGACGCGCTTCTTTACGACCGTCGCGCCGGTGCTTTCGTTTACCGCCGAGGAGGCGTGGCAGCATCTTCCCGCGTGGCGCCGTGCGCAGACCGAAAGCGTCTTCGACAGTTCCTTCGAGGTCAACCGCTCGCGAGCGGTGGCCGAAAGCGACCTCGCGCTGTGGCGTCAGTTGCGCGCATTGCGCGCCCGCGTGGCGGCATCGGCGCAACCGCGCGACTTCGAAGCGCAGGTGCGCCTTACCGTGCCGCCTCCGGCCTACAAACGGCTGCTCGCGCTCGGCGACAACTTGCGCGAGGCGCTGGTCGTCTCACAGCTGACGCTGAGCTCCGGCGATGCGGAAACCTTCGAGCTGCTGCCGGCCGACGGCGAAAAATGCGTCCGGTGCTGGAAATTCCGCGAGCTCGGCACCGACCCCGCCCATCCGGAGATCTGCGCCGACTGCGCGCGCGTCGTACGTTCTATCCCTCTGTTACCCTGAGCGGAACCTCGTCCACTCGCGCGCCTCGATCGCCGCGCGCGCGTCGCGCATCAAATCGTTGACGAGATAGACGTTGTGATACGATAGCAGCCGCGGGCCGAGCATCTCTTTATTGCGGAAGAGATGCGCGAGATAAGCGCGCGAAAACGTCGTGCACGTCGCGCAGTCGCAGCGCGCGTCGAGCGGCGCGAAATCGCGCGTGAAGCCGGCGTTGAACAGGTTGAGGTCGCCGTCGCGCGTCATCGCGCGACCGTTGCGCCCGCAACGTGTCGGATAGACGCAGTCGAAGAGATCCAGGCCGGCGTCGATCGCTTCCAAAAGGTCGGGAATCGTACCCACGCCCATGAGATAGCGCGGTTTTTCCTCCGGGAGCATCGCCGCCGTTGCGCGCGCCGCTGCGTACATCGCCTCGCGCGCTTCGCCGACCGAGAGCCCGCCGACCGCGTAGCCGGGAAAATCGAGCTCGACGATTTCGCGAGCGCTGCGCGCGCGTAGCTCGAGATCGAGGCCGCCCTGCACGATGCCAAAGAGCAGCGTCGACGCCGACGCCCGTGCGTAGGCCGAGCGCCGCGCCCAAGCCGTCGTCAGTCGCACCGACTCTTCGAGCCGCTCTCGCTCCGACGGCAGTTTCACGCAGACGTCGAGCACCATCGCCACGTCGCTGCCGATCGCTTCCTGAAATGCGACGACGTTCTCCGGCGTGAAGCGGTGGACGCTGCCGTCAAAGTGTGAGCGAAACGTGACGCCGTCGTCGTCAACCTCACGCCGGCTCTCTAAGCTGAAGACTTGAAACCCGCCCGAATCGGTAAGAATTGGTCCGTCCCAGGCCATGAAGCGATGCAACCCGCCCGCGGCTTCGATGATTTCGCGGCCGGGGCGCAACCACAGGTGATAGGTATTCCCAAGCACGATCTGCGCGTGCGCGCTGCGCAACTCTGCGGGTGTCAATCCCTTCACGCTTGCCGCCGTGCCGACCGGCATGAAGCACGGCGTCTCAACGACGCCGTGCGCCAGTTGCAATTTCCCTCGGCGCGCGTTGCCGTCCCGAGCGAGTAGCGTAAACCTCCCGGACATCAGTCGCCCAAGGAAGCGGAGGCTACGACGGCGCGCGCCTGGAGATACTCCGCCGGGGGCTGTGCCTCGAACGTCATCGTTTCGCCGGTGCTTGGGTGGCAAAATTTTAGTCGCCACGCATGCAGCGCTTGCCCTCGAAGCTCGAAGCGCGATTCGACCTTACCATAGAGCGGGTCGTTGAGAACGGGATGACCGATCGCGGCCAAATGCACGCGAATTTGATGCGTTCGACCGGTTTCCAAGCGAAAGACCAGCTCTGCGTGTTGCGCGAAGGCTTCGCGCAACTCGTAATGTGTCACCGCCGGTTTGCCCTCGTCGACGATCCCGAACTTCAAACGATTGCGCGGATCGCGTCCGATCGGCCCTTCGATCGTGCCCAACGGATGCTGCGGAACGCCACGGACCAATCCGAGATACTCGCGTTCGACGCGCCGCCCTTTCATCGCGAGGCCGAGGGCTCGCAGGCTCTCTTCGCGCTTCGCAACGACGAGTAACCCCGAAGTATCGCGGTCCAGCCGATGGACGAGCCCCGGCCGCAGCAAGTCGCCCGGAAGCGCCGCATGCACGTGCGCCAGCAGCGCATTGACGAGCGTGCCGCTAACGATCGTGTGCGCCGGGTGCGTGACCATTCCGGCGGGCTTGTTGACGACGAGCAGATCGTCGTCTTCGTACACGACGTCGAGCGGAATCGGCTCCGGCCCCGCCACCAGCACCGGCGGCTGCGTAATCTCGAACTCGAGCACGTCGCCGGCTTCGAGCGAGTGGCTCGGTTTTACCGGGCTGCCGTTGACCAGGACCTCGCCGCGCCGCGCGCTTTGGGTTATGAGCGAGCGCGAGGCCCCGCAAAGAAAAGCGACAAGGACGTCGGCGCGTTTCCCGGCTTGTTCAGCGGTGACGACGTGTAACAAGGCTCGAGAGGAGCAGAAGACCCACGCCGGCGGTGATGCACGAGTCGGCAACGTTGAAGATGTTCGGCCAGATCCGGTAAAAGTCGATAAAGTCGACGACGTAGCCGTAATGGAGGCGATCGACGACGTTGCCGATCGCCCCGCCGACGATCATGCCGAACGCAATCCGGACGGTCTGCGAATGTGCGGCGGCCTCCCGGAAGCTGAACCAAAAGAGCACCAGCACGACGATCGCCATCCCGATCAGCGCCACTGCGCTGCTGCCGAAGAGGCCGAACGCGCCGTGAATGTTTCGCTCGAACGTCCAGTTCAGCAAGTTGGGGATGATGACGCGACAGGAGCGTTGGAGCTCCTGGATAGGCGGACATACCCGAACGATCCAGGCCTTGCTGTACTGGTCGGCGGCGAGCACGGCGATCGCGGCGGCCGCGATGACGAGCGTTTGCTTTAGGCTAAAGATTCGGTTGCGGTACAAATTGATAGAACCATCCTGCGACGTTGAGGAACGCATTGTTGACGAGAACCAACCCGACGATGACGAGAAATGCGCCCGACGCAAACTCGATCGCGGGTAACCAAGACTTGATGCGGGCCAGCAACGGGAGGATCACGCCGATCGCCATCGCGGTTGCCAAAAACGGCAGCGCCAATCCCAGGCAGTAAAACGAAAGCAAGATCGCGGCTTGGCCGCTGTGCTGTTGCGATGCAATGGCCAAAATGCCGGCGAGAATCGGGCCGATGCAGGGCGACCATCCGGCGGCAAACGCGATGCCGACCAAGCCGGAGGTCCACAGCGTGCGCCGGTCGTGTTGGAGATGCAGCCGCGCGTCCATCATCAGCAGGGGGATGCGCAACATGCCCATCATGTGCAAGCCCAGGACGACGACGAGCACGCCCCCGATCTGCGCGATCAGCACGCGATTTGCATCCAGTGCGCCGCCGATCGCGCTGGCGCTCAGGCCCAATCCGACGAAGATCAGGCTGAATCCGACGACAAAAGCGAAGGCGTGCGCCATCGTTTGTACCCGGGCGCGAGCGGTCGCCTCGCTCTTGAGGTCTTCGAGACTCTCTCCCGTGAGCAGCGAGAGGTAGGCCGGTACCATTGGAAGGACGCACGGCGAAACGAAGGAAACGAGGCCCGCAAGGAAGGCGATGCCGGCGGTGATATGTGTCGTCGCGGTCATCAGTCAAAGATTGTTATAAATGCAGCACTGGTTCACCTATCCGACAAACATCGACCCGGTCGCGATTCATCTCGGTCCGCGATTCGGCATCCACTGGTACGGCATCGCCTATTTGGTGGCGTTCGTCTGCGTCTATCTGTGGATGAGCCGGCCGGCCGGGCTGCGCCGCCTGGGCCTCACCAAGCAGCAGGTTCAGGATTTTCTCTTCTATTCGCTGATCGGTGTGCTCGTCGGCGGGCGCACCTTCTTCGTCATCAACGACATCATCAGCAAGCACGACGCCTCGTTTTACCTCTCCAACCCGATCAACTTTATCGCGGTCTGGAACGGCGGGATGGCCTTCCACGGCGGCTTGATCGGCGTGCTGGTCGCTATTTGGATTTTCATCCGCCAGCACCCAGGGCTCAAGTACGTCGTCGTGGGCGACGAAGTCGTGATGATGCTGCCCATCGGCATCACGCTGGTGCGAATCGTGAACTTCATCAACGACGAGCTGTGGGGAGACATCTGCCGTCCCGACCATCCCTGGTGCTTAGTCTTTCCCTCGGCTCCGGGCGCTCCGGCATATCGGCACCCTTCGCAGATTTACGAGGCGATTCTCGACATCCTGACGCTCCCGATCCTCTTGATCGTCTACCGGCTCAAACCCAAGGACGGCGTCGTGGCGTGGACCTGGTTCACGTGCTACGGCATCACGCGCACGATCGCGGAGATGTGGCGTCAGACCGATTTTAGCTGGATGGGCTTGACCGGCGGCCAGCTCTACGCCCTGCCGATGATCGTGGTCGGAGTAATCGGAATCGTCTACTGTGCGACCCGGCCGGGGCCCCGGACGGAAGCCCGGCCGGTCAAGCCGGCGCGTGGATGACGCCGGGCGTCGAAGCACGCTATCGCGCGCTGCGCAGCGCAATCGACGAGGAACTGCATAAAGGGGGGCGCGACCCGGCCGGCGTCACGCTGGTGGGAGTCGGCAAGCGCCAGCCGCCGGAGATCGTCGCCCAGGCGATCGAAGCGGGCCTGACCGATCTCGGCGAGAGCTACTTGCAAGAGGCGCGCCGCAAGTTTGCGCTGCTGCCTGCCGTGCGCAAGCACTTCATCGGTCACGTGCAAACCAACAAGGCGAAAGCCATTGCCGCCGCGTTCGACGTCGTCCAGAGCGTCGATCGCGCCGAAGCCGGCATCGCTTTGGGAAGGGCGGCGCAAGAACGCGGCTCGGCGCTTCCGGTGCTCCTACAGCTCAACGTCACACCCTCCGATCGCTTCGGCTGTCGTCCCGATCAGGCCGAAAGGCTTGCCGAAACGCTCCGGGGCCAGCCAGGCTTACGCCTCGAGGGCGTGATGGCGATGGGGCCGCTGGGTGCCGAGCGCGATGCAATCTTGCGCGCATTCGAGCTTGCTGCCAAGACCTTGGCACGCATAGGTGGAAGTACGCTTTCCATCGGCATGTCGGGAGATTGGCGCGAAGCGCTGCAGGCGGGCTCGACGATGTTGCGCATCGGAGAGGCGCTCTTTGGCCCGCGCATTGATGGGAGGCACACGTGAGCGTGTTCAGCAAGATCGGTTCGTTCTTTTCGATTCGAGACGACGAAGAAGAGTTTTATGAGGAAGAAACGCCCTCGGGGCGCGTCGTACCGCTGTCGACCGCCGGGCGGCGCGGCGGCACGCAGGTGAGCGTGTACTCCCCGCGCAGCTATCAAGACGTCGTCGAGATCGCCGATTCCCTACGAAACCGGCAGGTCGTCATCATGAATCTGCAAAACGCGGATCGTACGCTCTTGCAGCGCGTCGTGGATTTTACGTCGGGGGTTGCCTACACGATCGACGGTAAGATCCAAAAACTCGCGGAATCTATTTATCTGGTCGTCCCCGCCGGAATCGTCGTAAACGCCGCAGGCTTGCGCGATTCGATGATGGCGGACGGCACCTTCGATTTCATGACCAATAGAACGTAGGACACGAAGCGATGGAAAAGATTACACCGGTCGACATACAGCATAAGAGTTTCAAGAAGGCTCTTCAAGGCTACGAGCGCGCCGACGTCGACAAGTTTCTCGACGAAATCATCGAGACGCTCGAGGACGAAGCGCAGCAGCGAGCCGCTTTGGAGGCGGAGATCGCCGACCTCAAGGAACGCGTCAGCCATTTCAAAGCGATCGAAGAGTCGCTGCAAAACACGTTGGTGCTCGCGCAGCGCACCGCCGACGAGGTCAAGGCGTCGGCGCATAAGGAGGCCGACCTGATCCGCGAGCAGGCGCGCTTGGCCAACGAGCGCGAGATCGCCGGCTACAGCAATACGATCTCCGACGTCCGGCGCGAACAGCAGCGCGCGGTCGAAGCGACCGAGAAAGCCAAGAGCGAACTGCGCAGCCTGCTGATGACGCATCTGGCGTTGCTCGAACGGGCAGAAGGCACTGCGAACAACGGCGAGATGGTCCAGGCTGCGGCGGCCCCGGCCGAAAACAGCGCGCCGGTCGAGTCTTCCCCCAAACACGACGACACCAAGCGCATCACCGTCTATTAAACACGTCGCATTGTTGCCGGGCGATGGGATCGGCCCGGAGGTTATCGCGTGCGCCGCCGAGGTTTTGCGGCGCGTCCGGCCCGACGTCGAATGCACCGAGGCGCCGGTCGGCGGGGCGGCGCTGGGCGCCGGGCTCCCCGCGCTGCCGGTGGAGACGCGAGCGCTCTGCGATCGCAGCGATGCGATCCTCTTCGGCAGCGTCGGCCTGCCGCAGTACGACGGACTTCCTTTGGCGCAGCGCCCCGAATACGCGCTGTTTTTGTTGCGGCGCGACTACGAGCTGTACGCGAACTTGCGGCCGGTACGCGTCTTTCCGGGGCTTGAAGAGGCCTCGTCGCTGCGGCCCGAAATCGTGCGCGGTCTCGATCTGATCGTCGTGCGCGAGCTGACCGGCGGCATCTATTACGGGCAGCCGAAGGAACAGCGCACCGTGGACGGCGTCGACGAGGCGGTCGACACGATGATCTATCGCGCACCCGAAATCGAACGGATCGCGCGCATCGCGTTCGATTTGGCGCGCGAACGGCGCAAGCACCTCACCTCGGTCGACAAGCAGAACATCTTGGAGACGTCGCGCTTATGGCGACGAGTCGTCAGCACGATGTCGGCGGAGTATCCCGACGTTCGGCTGGAGCATCTACTGGTTGACAACGCGGCGATGCAGCTCGTTGCGCGGCCGGGAGATTTCGATGTGATCGTTACCGAGAATATGTTCGGCGACATCCTTTCCGACGAAGCTGCGATTCTCACCGGTTCGCTGGGGACGCTGCCCAGCGCCAGTATCGGCGCCGGCGGTTCGCCGGGGCGGCAGTTCGGCCTCTACGAGCCGATCGGTGGCACGGCGCCCGACTTGGCCGGCAAAGACGTCGCAAATCCAACCGCGGCGATTCTCTCGGCCGCGATGTTGTTGCGCCACAGTCTGGCCGACGATGCATCGGCGGCGCGCATCGAGCGCGCCGTGGACCGCGCTTACGCCGACGGTTTACGCACCGCCGAGGTGGCGCGATCCGGTGGCGCTGCGGTTTCGACGCGAGCCTTCACCCAAGGGGTCCTCGCGAGGCTTTAGTTAGAGCGTCGTCGATTCGTCGGCGACCTTGCGGCCGATAAAATCGATGAAGCGCACGTGCAGCACCGCATGCGCGTGCGGATGGGCGGCACTCCAAGCCGCGCGCCAGCGCCGCAGGACGTCGCGCTGCATCGCGGCGACGGCGCCGTCGTCCATGTCGAGGTAGCTCTGCAGGTCGAGGCTGACGATCAGCGTCTCGGGCGAGCGAACGTCGAAGCCCATCACGACGCCGGGATACCGCGTTTTCAGCGGCGCAACTGCGGCGAGCTCGGCGCCGGTGGTGCGCTCCTGGGCCGAGGGCGAACTGCACCCCACGGCGAGCATCGCCACAACCGCACACGCGAGAAACCGCAGGCCGGCCATCGTACGGAAACGATTCGGCTAAGCCGCTTGCGTACCATTCGGGCATGGATGGAATCGAATGGGCCGCCAGTGCCATGGTCGCGGCTCGAACGCGGCTTGAAATCGCTACCGAGAACCTTGCCAACGTTTCGACCGACGGTTTCCGCCGCATCGACGCACGGGGCTTCCTGACCGCGCTGGGGGTAACGATTGCACGACGGACGTCGGGCGACGGCGGAGCGTTGCGCCACACCGGTCGCGATTTCGATCTCGCGATTCTCGGCCGAGGCGCGTTCCGCGTTCGCGACGCTGCCGGTCACGTGAGCGAGACGAGAGCGGGCGCGTTCATCCGCGAAGCCGATGGAACATTGCACGATTACCGAGGGCGGGTCGTACTCGGGCTTCGCGGCGCGTTACGCGTTCCATCCGGCGGCGCCATCGATGCGAGCGCGCTGGGTCTGCCTGCGGCCAGCCGCGTGCAGAGCGGATTCTTGGAGGGTCCGGCAGTCGACGCGATCTCCCAAATGATCGACGTGCTTTCGGCGGAGCGCTCCTTTGAGAGTGCGGAAAAGGCCGTCGCTGCAATCGATGCCACGCGTCAGAAGTCGGCCGATACGGCGCGCGTGAAATAGAGATACAGCGTGGATCGCGCACTTTTTGTCGCCGCCAGCGGCATGGCGGCTCAGCAGCGGAATCTCGATACGATCGCCGATAATCTCGCCAATGCCGGCGTCGTCGGATTCAAGGGCTCGGCGCAAACCTTTGCCGAGCTAGTCGCACCCGGTGGACAGGGGCTTGGAACCGTTGCGCTGGGTTCGCGCGTGCTCTTCGCTCAGGGTAAGCTGGCGCGAAGTGCCGGGCCGTTCGATCTTGCGATCGATGGTCCCGGCTTCTTTACGCTGCTCGACGGCCGCGGGCACAGCCTCTATACGCGAGACGGTGCGTTTTCGCGCAGCGCCGACGGAACGCTGCGCAACGCCGGGAATTACCGGCTTGCGGGCATCACGATTCCCAGCGACGCCCTTGCAGTGACGGTCACCGGCGACGGAAGCGTTCGCGCAACTTTTACCGAAGGCGCGCGCACGCTCGGCCGTATTCGCCTCGCGGAGTTTACGGCCCCCGAGCATCTACGAGCGGTCGACGGCGCGATCTTCGAAACGACGTCCGAGTCGGGAAAAGCGAAAGACGTCGTTGCGGGTTCGCCGGACGGTCCCAAGCTTCACTTCGGGATGCTCGAAGAGTCAAACGTCACGATCATCGATGCGATGATGCAAATTCTCACCGCACAGCGCGCGTATGAGGCCAATGCTAAAGGCGTCCAAGCAGCGGATGAAATGCTTCGCATCGCCAACAACTTGCAACGTGGGTAGCGGGGAAGAACTCGACAGCGGTGGGGTTAGCACTCGGCGATCGCGGCGATGGAAACTTTGAGCCCTGGTATGCGCGCCGGCAATTTAGCGCCTTGCCGAGCCGGCGGATCGCTCGGAAACCATCGCACCCACTCCTCGTTCATGCCGGCGAAGTCGTTCTCGTCGGCGAGCACGACGGTCGCACTGACGATGCTGTCCATCGAAGTGCCCGCTGCTTCCAAGATAGCGGAAATATTTGTCAGACACTGGCGAGTCTGCTCCTGAATCGTCGTTCCCAGGATCTGACCGGTTTTGGGGTCTGCGGGGGCGGTACCGGAGACAAATACTAGTCCGGCGGCTTTGACGGCCTGGCTGTACACCGGCGGCGGCTTAGCCGCATGGCTCGTGTAGATAATGTTGCGCATGCTCGACACATTTTGCATGCCGGCTATTTATCCATCCGGTGATGGCAGACTTCTAGGCGGTTCCCCAGCGGATCTTCAAAGAAGACCGCATAGAACGTCGGATGGTGTTGCGCGAAGTAGGCGGGGCCATCTACGTTTTGCCCGCCGTGCGCGCGTACGACTCGGGCGACCTCATCGACGAAATCGGTGCTGGGCGCCGCGAATGCAATGCGCGTCGCCGTCGGGCGCGCGTCCGGGTCTTCGAACACGTTGAAGAAATCCGCCCGAACGGTGCCGTAGCGCCGCGTGTATCCGTAGCGCGCGACGCGGACCATCGTGGGCTCGGTACCGAACAGCGGCATCAGCGCGTCGTAGAATGGTCGCACGGCAGCGGCGTCACTAACGCGAAAGTCGATGTGGCTGAAGAGCGGAAACGCGTAACGCTCGAAGTAGCGGGTGCGCTCTGCGCGCAGGTCTTCGTTCAAGTCCATTTCGCGCACGGCTTCACTCCTCGCGATTCCATCCCTTTGCGGGAGGCTCGCGGCCTTTGTTCATCCGTCAATGGCGAGATCACCTTGCGGCAACAATCAACCGGTAGGATCCGATGAAATGCTGCGAATCGCCAACAACCTCCAGCGTGGATAGCGTTACCGCGCGACGCGCCGGCGAGATGCTCGAGTCCGTCCTGCTTGCCCCCGTGCTTCGCCCGCTGGTCGCGGGTAACGGCATGCTCGGCGATTACGAACTGGAACTCTTGGCCCAAGAGATAGCGCATACCGATGGCGGGGGATTTGCGGCCATGATCGCCTCGAGCTTGGAGCGCGCTCGATGAACGCCGGCGACCGCGACGAACAGATCCGAAGCCTGCTGCCGATCGTGAAAAGGCTGGCGCGACGGCTTAAACGGCTCGTCCCGAGCTTCGATCTCGACGATCTGGTCGGCGACGGATCGATTGGCTTGATCCGCGCCGTCGACTCCTTCGATCCGTACCGCGGGCCGCAGCTCGACGACTACGCGCGACGCCTCGTCGTCGGCGCGATGCTCAACGGAATCCGCCGCATGGATCCGGTATCCGAGCGAGCGCGCCGAATCGTACGCGACGGCGAGAACCAGCGATACGCGATCGCCGCCACCGCCGGTTCCGTTCCGACGTCAAACGAGATGGAGCAGCGGTGTCCCGGTTATCACCGTGCCGTTGCCGCGGCCTATCGCGGTCAGCCGCTCTCGCTCGATGCGCCGCTGCCGCTGGGAGAATCTTTGGTGAACGACTGGAGCGACGACCCGGCTAGGATCGTGGAACGCCAGTCCGAAAGCGCGCAGCTCGCGGAGCTTGTGTCGGGCCTGCCCCGGCGCCAGCGCGAGGTCGTGCTGCTACATTACTTTCATGGAAACTCGTTGCGCTCGGTTGGGAGACGTTTGGCGATCTCACCGCAGCGCGCGTCGCAACTGCACTTGAGTGCGATCGCCAAGCTCAAACGGGAGTGCCGTGCTTCGCCGTATTGAGCTCGATGAAACGCCCGCCGCGCTCGCCTCGCGCCTCGAAGCGGGGCGCTCCGAGGCAATCGTTCCGGCCGTTGCCGAGGCCGAGCTCGAGACGGCGCTGCTGCCGCAGGACCATCCGCGCTGGGTAAAGGACGCAGTTGCCGTCTCGCAGCGAGCGCGGGAGCTTATCGGCAAACTGCGCCCCGTCGTCGTCCACGTCCTTTCGTTTTGGGATCATCGAATTCGTTCGATTATGGTTGGCAACCGCTGCGTTGCGGTGGATCCGAGCGGCTGCTATCGCGCCTCTTGAGTTTGCGCGAGGCGGGGCGCGAGTTTGCACTCGTTCGGTCTGCATGCGGAGCACTTAGTGCAGGTGGGCTGCGACGGCGATTGCGACCGTTGCAGCTCCGACGATGATGAAGTAGGTCAGACCTTGTGCGAATATCAGGACGTCGTGAATCTCTTTACGCTGACGTTGCATCGTGGGACCCTCCTCTGGGCCGTCCCCGCTATGCTCTCACACGTTCCTGAACGCCACCGTAAGGGCGCCTGTGAGTTGTATGAATTTTACCGGGCTTCGAAAAGATTGCGTCCGGTCATTTGTGCGGGAATCGGAAGCCCCATAAGGCGCAGCAAGGTCGGCGCGACGTCGCCTAGCTTACCGCCGGAGGCCAAGCTTCCATGCAAGCCGTTGGCGATAAGGACGAACGGAACCGGGTTGGTCGTGTGCGCCGTGAGCGGATTGTTCTGCTCGTCGAGCTTCGTTTCGGCGTTGCCGTGATCGGCGGTGATGGCGAGCAGCCCGTTTGCGCGAAGTGTCGCCTCGACCAGCCGCGACAGACATTCGTCGATGATTTCGACGGCCTCGATCGTCGGTTGCCATTTGCCGGTATGACCGACCATGTCGGCATTGGCGTAGTTCATCACGATCGCGTCGTAACGGCCGCTGTCGATCGCGTTGACGGCGGCGTCGGTAATCTCTCGCGCGCGCATGGCTGGTGCGAGGTCGTAGGTTGCTACCGTTCGGTCCGACGGGATCAGCTCGCGGTCTTCACCCTCGAACCGATCCTCACGCCCGCCGTTAAAGAAGTAGGTGACGTGGGCGTACTTCTCGGTTTCAGCAAGTCGCAACTGGCGTAAGCCGGCTGCGGCGAGGACTTCGCCGAACGTCCCGTGCTGCGGCCGCGGTCCAAAGAGTACCGGATTGGTGTAGTTCTCGTCGTACTTCGTCATCGTGGCGAAGTACGGATCCTGGTACGTCTTACACGCGAACTCCTCGAAGCCACCGTTGTAGTAGAGCGTCGTTCCGGCGTCGAACGCGGTCGTCAACTGCCGCGCGCGGTCGGGGCGAAAGTTGAAGAAGACGAAGGCGTCGCCGTCTTCGATCGGTCGCGGCTCCCCGACGATCGTCGGCAGCACGAACTCGTCATCCTCGCCGCGCGCGTAACCATCGCGAACGGCGGCGAGCGCGTCGACGGCGCGGAACTGCGCGCGACCCTCCGCCAGCAGGTCGTACGCCGGCTTCGTACGCTCCCAACGCGCGTCGCGATCCATGGCGTAGTAGCGTCCCACGATGCTGGCGATCGCTCCGGGGCGATTGACCGCGGCAAGTTTTGCTTCTAATTGTTCAACGTAGCTGATCGCCGAACGCGGCGGTGTGTCGCGCCCATCCAGGAAGCAGTGGACGGCAACCGGCACGCCGGCTGCGACGGCGGCGTCCAGCAGCGCGAAGAGGTGGACGATCGAGCTGTGCACTTGCCCGTCGGAGAGCAGGCCCATCAGGTGGAGCGTTCCGCCGGTTGCCGACACATGCGCCAGCGCCTGCCGTAAAGTTCCGTTCCTAGCAAACTCGCCCGATGCGATCTCGGCGTCGATCAGCGTCACGCCTTGCGGCACCACGCGCCCGCTGCCGAGGTTCATATGGCCGACTTCGCTGTTGCCCATCACGCCCGGTGGAAGACCTACCGCTTCGCCGGACGCTTGCAGCGTCGTATGCGGATAACGGTCGAAGAGCGCCCGCCAATGCGGCAGGCTTGCCGCCGCGATCGCGTTGCCGTGAGTCGCATCGCGGCATCCCCAGCCATCGAGCACGCACAAGATGACAGGCCGGTACTGCTCTCCCTGTGTCATCCTGAGCGCAGTCGAAGGACGGCCCGTTCGATCAGTGTTGCGAAACCGTCGGGATCCAGCGATGCGCCTCCGACCAGACCACCGTTGATATCGGGACGTTCCGCGTACGACGCAACGTTTGCCGCCGTCACGCTGCCTCCGTAGAGAATCGGCGTCGCGCTCAAGCCGTCGATCGCGCGGCGAATCGTCGCCATCACCCGATTGGCTTCCTGAGGCTCGCAGTTCTGACCGGTGCCGATCGCCCAAATTGGTTCGTAGGCGATTGCAACCGTCGCGAGATCGGCCGCCGCTACGCCGTCGAATGCGGCGCGCGTCTGCGCGACGACGCGTTCGTCGGTCGCGCCGGCGCGGCGCTCCTCGAGCGTCTCGCCGACGCAGACGATCGGTACCAGGCCTTGCGCGAGCGCCGTATGCACCTTCAAGTTGACCGTGCGATCGGTTTCGTCACAATAGGCGCGGCGCTCCGAATGCCCGAGAATCACGTGTGACACACCGAGTTCGCGCAGCATCGGTGCGCTGATTTCGCCGGTGAAGGCGCCTTTGAGCTCCCAATGCATCGTCTGCGCTCCCAGACGTACTCGCGTATCCCGGAGACGCTCGCCGGCCAACTGCAGGGAAGTAAACGGGGGCGCGACGACGATCTCGATCTGTGCGTCAAGCGCTCCGGCGCGGGGCAGAAACGCATCGAAGAATGCGGCAGTCTCGGCCGCAGTCTTGTGCATCTTCCAGTTGCCGGCGACGATTCTCCTAATCTTCAAGTGCGGCGACCCCGGGCAGTTGTTTTCCCTCCAGAAACTCCAGCGTCGCGCCGCCGCCCGTCGAAACGTACGTCATCTTCGAGGCGAAGCCCAGCAAGTGCGCTGCGGCAGCGGCGTCGCCCCCGCCGACGACGCTCGTCGCTCCGGCCTCGGTCGCGCGCGCGATCGCATCGCCGACCACCTGCGTTCCGTGCCGGTAGGCGGGCTTTTCGTACACGCCCATCGGACCGTTGAAAACGATCGTCTTGGCAACTTCGATCGCGTTCGCATACGCCTGCGCGGTTGCCGGACCGATATCGAGAATCATCTCGTCGCCGACGGCGTCGACGGGAACGACGTGCGCCCGGTCCTGCGCGTCAAACGAGGGCGCAACGACCGCATCGCTGGGCAAATGCAGAGCGACGCGGCGTGCTTCGATCGCCGCGAGAATGCGGCGCGCCGGCTCGAGATCGTCGTCGCGCAGCGACGTGCCGACGTTGACGCCCTCTGCCGCGAGCAGCGTGTTGGCCATCCCGCCGCCGATGCAAAACGCATCGACCAGTTCGCTCAAACGTTCCAGCATGCCGATCTTGTCTTTGATCTTCGCGCCGCCGATGACGCAGACGAAGGGTCTGCCAGGACGATCGGTTAGCCGGGAAAGGGCCGACAGTTCGGCTTGCATCAGCAAGCCCGCGGCGTTTGGGAGCAGGTGCGCGATGCCTTCAGTGGACGCGTGGGCGCGATGCGCCGTCGCAAAGGCGTCGTCGACGTAGAGATCGCCCAGTTTTGCAAGCTGCCGGGCAAACGCGGGGTCGTTGCGTTCTTCGCCGGCGTGGAAGCGCACGTTTTCGAGCAGGAGCACGTCGCCGTCGTGCAACGCGGCCACCGCGCTTTCAGCCACCTCGCCGACGCTGTCGGCGGCAAAGGCGACGGGAATGCCGAGGCGATCCGACAGCGCGCGGGCGACGGGTCGCAGTGAGAGCGCCGGATCCGGTTTGCCGTCGGGGCGGCCGAGATGCGAGAGCACGATGGTTCTCGCTCCATGCTCGCGCAGCCAGCGCAGCGTCGGGAGTGTCGCATCGACGCGCGCATAATCCGCAATCTCGCCCGTTTTGTCATCCTGAGCGTAGTCGAAGGAGAGCGGTACGTTCAGATCTTCGCGCACCAAAACGCGCCTGCCGCGAACGTCGCAGTCTTGCAGGCGTCGGAAGGCCATTACGCCGGGGCTGGGATCGTCGAGCCAACCAAGGCCGTCAGCTCCGCCAGACGGCACGAATAGCCCCACTCGTTGTCGTACCAGGCCGCAATCTGGATCAGATCGCCGTTGGCGTTGCTGAGCCGAGCGTCGATGATCGAGCTGTTCGGGTTTTTCTTAAAGTCGCTCGAGACCAGCTCTTCTTCGGTGTACGCGACGTATTTGCTCATTTCGCCCTCGGCGGCGCGGCGCAGCAGCGCGTTGAGCTGCTCCTTCGTCGTCGGGCGTTTCGTTTGCGCGACGAGATAGATCATCGACACCGTCGGCGTCGGGACGCGCAGCGAGAAGCCGTCGAAGGTGCCTTCGACTTCGGGAATCGTCAGGTACAGCGCTTTGGCCGCGCCCGTGGAGGTTGGAATGATGTTGGTCGCGGCGTTGCGCCCCCGGCGAAGATCCTTATGCGGTCCGTCGAGCACGACCTGATCGTTGGTGTAGGAGTGGATCGTCGTCATGAAGCCTTTGACCCAGCCCAGTTCGTCAACGATCGGCTTCACGGCCGTCGCTAAACAGTTGGTCGTACAGGACGCGTTGGAAATGATGTTGTGCTTTTGCGGATCGTAGCGGCGATCGTTCACGCCCAGCACGATCGTGATGTCTTCGTCCTTTGCCGGAGCGGAGATCAGGACTTTTTTTGCCCCGCCGCTATCGATATGCGCGCGAGCTTTGGCGGCGTCGGTGAAGAGCCCGGTCGACTCGATCACGATGTCGACGCCGAGGTCGCGCCACGGAAGCTTGCCGGGGTCGCGCTCGGCAAAGACCGCAAGAGTCCGCCGGTCGATGGAGATCGTGCCGTCTCCGGCGCTGACGCTGCCGTTGTAGATGCCGTAGTTGCTGTCGTATTTAAAGAGGTGGGCGCACTCCTTTGCGCCGGCGAGGTCGTTGACGGCAGCGATCTCGATTTCCGGATGGCGCTCCACGATCGCTTTGGTGAAGTTCCTGCCGATACGGCCAAAGCCGTTGATTCCAATGCGCATGAGCCGCGTTTACCGGGCCGCTTTCGCGCTCCCCTGCACGCCGCGCAGGGCGGCGGCCAACTTGGTCAACGCGCCCAGCCGGCTGCTGACCGTCGGTTTGCCAATGGCAGGATTGCAGCGGCGCCCCAGCTCTGCAAGCGATTCGTCGGGGTGTCGCAGTCGCAGTTCGGCGACTTCGCGCAATGGCGGCGAGAGGCGCGACAAACCGTAGGCGCTTTGCAAAAACTCGATCACGTGGCGCTGTTGGGCACCCGCCTGGGCGCTGCGCTGCAGGTTCGCCGCCTCGGTATTCACCAGGCGGTGAATTCGGTTCTTCGTCTCGCGCAAGGCGCGCACGTCCTCGAGCCGCAGAACCGCAGCGAAAGCACCGATGCGCGTCAGCAACTCCGCAATAGCGTCGAAATCCTTGAGATACAACACCGTGCGCCCTTTTCGATTGGTTTCTTTTACGGCGACGCCGTTGCTGCGCAACATCCACGTCAGCCGCGCCGCGATGCTTTCGTCGCGGACGACGAACTCGAGATGGTAGCCGCGCACTCCCGCGGCCAGCGAGCCGCACGCCAGAAAAGCGGCGCGCACTTCGATCAAACGATCGCACTTATGCACCGGCTTGGGCGGCATCGCGTGTAGCCGTGGCGGTAGTTTCACCGCAAAGGTCGGCAAGCGTTGCAGTCGCGTCGGGGCGCGCGATTGGATGGGGTGAAGCTTGCGCTCCTCCAGCAGCGACCAGAAAAGGCGCGCGACGGCGTTGCGATGGGTGACGAACTCGCCGTCGTTACCGCCGTACACGCAGAGGCCGGCGAGCAGCGAATCGCGGCAGTGGCGCTCGTCGGGAAGCTCGCGCGCCAGGGCGTCCTTGGTGTCGGCGGAGATCACAGCCACTCCGCCTCGTCGCGGCGCGAGTCGAGAATCTCGTAGAGGTCGGCCGGCTTCACGCTCGGCGTGATTCGCAGCGGAACCTCGCGGACGCGGACCGTCACGAACCGCGTCGCGTAGTGAATCTCGAGAACGTCCCCGGGTTTGACCTGATAGCCCGGCTTGAGCGGCTTTCCGTCTCGAGTGATGCGGCCGTGCTCCAAAGCCTCGTGGGCCTCGCTGCGCCGTTTGGCCAGGCGCGACACCTTCATGAACTTATCCAACCGCACGTGGGGAGAGTTCGCCACGGAGGCCACTAAGGTCAGCCCTCCGTGTCATCGTCAGCCCTCCGTGTCATCCTGAGCGGAGTCGAAGGATTGACAGTATCGCGATATATCGTTTAGTATTGCAATATGCATAGATGGGGCGCGCCCCGGCACGGAATGCGGCGCTTAAAACGTGGAATCCTCAAGTTTGCCCTGCTCAAACTGCTCAGCGAGATGCCGCGACACGGTTACGACCTGATTCGCGAGATCCGCGAGAAGGGTTGGGCGGGCGGCGCAGGCTCCGTCTACCCGCTGCTTGCCGCGCTCGAGGCCGCCGGCTTCATCGCCGGCCGGGACGAGGAAGGGCGCCGCATCTACGAACTCACCGAGAAAGGACGAAAAATGATGGAAGAGCGCTGGGCCGACATCGGGCGCTTTTTCGAAGATGACGACGAGGAAGAGGGCACGCGCGACCGGCGGGCGCAAATGCGCGATTCGGCGACTCGATTGATGCAAGCGGTTTCGCAGCTCGGCTATTCTTCCAAACCCGAATCGATCGAACGCGTGCGCGACATTCTGGACAAAACGCGCAAAGAAGTTTACGAAGTGCTAGCAACAGAGTAAGGAGTTCGCAGATTGGCGCAGCCGCGAGCGGCGCACCGCGGGGTCAACATTTTCGAGGAGGGCAAGCCGATGTGGCAGATCCTCCTCGTTTTTCTCGTGCCGTTGATGCTCAGCAACGTTTTGCAATCGGCTTCGCAGACGATGGCCAGCATCTGGATCGGGCGGTTGATCTCGACGCAAGCGCTGGGCGCGATCTCGGCGGTCTTTCCGATTATCTTCTTGCTCTTCTCGTTCGTCTTCGGCGTCTCGAGCGGCAGCAGCGTCCTCATCGGGCAGGCCTTCGGCGCAAAGGACTTCCACAAAGTCAAGAAGATCGCCGGTACCGTCACGGGAGCGGCCCTGTACTTGGGCATCGTCGTCGCGGTGGTGGGATATTTCGGCTCGCCGACGATTCTCAAATGGCTGGCAACGCCGCTCGACATCCTGCCGCAATCCGACGCCTACGCGCGCGTGGTCTTCCTGACGATGCCGGTCTTTTTCGTCTATTTCGTCTATGCGACGATCTTGCGCGGCACCGGCGATTCGACCACGCCGTTCTACGCGCTGATCGTTTCGAGCGTGCTGGCCATTGCGATCACGCCCCTCTTCATCGTCGGAACCTTCGGCTTGCCGAAGCTCGGGGTCGTTAGCGCCGCCGTTTCCGGGCTCATCGCCAACACGGCGGCCTTCGCCTGGCTCCTCATCTACCTCCGCCGCAAGAACCACCCGCTACAGTTCGACCGCGAAACGTTGGTAGACATGGGAATCGATTGGAAGATTCTCGGAGGGGTGCTGCGCATCGGCCTGCCGACCGCGCTGCAAGTGATGATGGTCTCGCTTGCGGAGATCGCGGTCATTTCGTTCGTCAATCGTTTTGGATCGAGCGCGACGGCGGCCTACGGAGCGGTCAATCAGGTCGTCGGCTACGTGCAGTTCCCCGCGATTTCGATCGGCATCGCGGCTTCGATTTTCGGCGCGCAATGCATCGGCGCGCGCCGCGAAGATAAGCTCGGAAGCGTTATTCGCTCGGCGGTCGGGCTGAACTACGTCGTCGGCGGCATCATCATCGCCGCCTGCTACTTGTGCGCCTGGTTCATTCTGGGTTGGTTCATTACCGACCACGCCACCCTGGTGATCGCGCACAGACTGCTGATGATCACCCTGTGGAGCTATCTCTTATTCGGAAACTCCGCCGTCCTGAGCGGCCTCATGCGCGGCAGCGGCTCCGTACTTTGGCCGACGATCAACGGGATCTTCGCGATCTGGGGCGTGGAAGTGCCCGTGGCCTGGATCCTCATGCACAGCTACGGCCTCAACGGCGTCTGGATCGGTTATCCGGCAGCCTTCTGCGTCGTATTGGCGCTGCAGTTCACCTACTACGAGTTCGTCTGGAAGCGCAAGACGCACGAACGCCTGGCCTAGGAGCCTAGAGGTTTCCTGCTTCATTCCTGGTGGCAAGCAGCCGACTATATGATTAGGCGCTTTTGAGCACGGGCGAAAGCGCGTTGTACGGTCCGCTCACCAAAAAAGGAGGCCCTCATGAGGCGGACGCTCGGACACATCACGTTTTCCGCGGTGCTTTGCACGGCGGCACTTTGCGCATGTTCGAACGGCTCCAGCGGTTCTTCACTCGCGCCGGCTGGGCCGGACGCGCCGGCTCATAAGCCGGGGACCCAGACGTTCCAATTTACCGGCGGGGAACAGAACTTTACCGTTCCGGCCGGCGTGAAGAAAATTACCGTCACGGCGAGCGGCGCAAGCGGCGCCGGCGCCGAGGGTTCCGGTTCCAGTTCGGGTTCCGGCGGATTTGCCGGCGGCACGGGAGGCGTCGTGAAGGCGACCGTACCGGTCACCCCCGGGCAGACGCTGGCAATCTTTGTTGGCGGCCAAGGCGGTGGTGCGGGTTCCGGCAGCGGCCCCGGCGCCGGTGGTTTCAACGGCGG
>JABCZE010000003.1 GCA_013289785.1 Vulcanimicrobiota bacterium
CCACGCGAAAACCAGGACGGCCGCCCAGAGCGGCGCGTGTTCGTTGCTGACCAGCTTGCCGATGTTGAGCAGCTCGGTGGCGGCAAAGATGAGCGTAAAGGCAAACAAACCAAAGCCGAACGGGCCTGAAAGCTCCGTCAGCATATAGCGATCGAGTATGGTGAATTTCAGAGCCTAAAGCCTTCGCCCAAATAGAATTGACGGGCGATCGGCGACTCCATAACCTCTTGGGCCGAACCCGACACTTCGATGCGGCCGTTGTTCATAATGTACGCTCGATCGACGATCGCGAGCGTCTCGCGTACCTGGTGATCGGTGATGAGGATGCCCAGCCCGCGATCGCGCAGTTGACGAATCATCGCCTGGATATCGGCCACGGCGATCGGATCGATTCCGGTAAACGGCTCGTCGAGCAGCAAGAAGGCCGGCTCGATCGCCAGCGCGCGGGCGATCTCGACACGCCGGCGCTCGCCGCCCGAGAGACTGTCGCCGCGAGCGTCGACGAAGGCGCGTAACCCAAACTCTTCGAGTAAGGCCGGAAGGCGCCGTTCCCGCTCGTCGTGCGGGATGCCGTTCTGTTCCCAGATCAAGCGGATGTTGTCGCCGACGGAGAGCTTGCGAAAGATCGAGTTCTCCTGCGAAAGGTATCCAATCCCGTTACGAGCGCGAGTATACATCGGCGCCCCGGTAAGGTCGGTCTCGCGCGCTCCGTTGGCCAAGAGGACGGTCCCGCCGTCGGGCTTGATCAGACCGACGACCATGTAGAAGGTCGTGGTCTTTCCTGCCCCGTTGGGGCCGAGCAATCCAACGACCTCGCCGGTTTTTACGTCGGCGGTCACGCCGTTGACCACGGTCCGCTCGCCGTACCGCTTGACCAGCCCTCGGATAATGATCGATGGTCTCTGGCTCATCGCATACGCATGTGGGTGAGGGATGTATCCGAATCGAAGCTCGAACCCGTCGCCCAGAAGCCTCTGGGATCAGTAATAATCACGTTGCCGTCTCCGTGCAAGGTTGCGTCGGCCTGCCGATAGACGAGCCGATCGCAGTGCAGCGTCATCCCCGCGGCCGTGCGCGCGACCACGCCTCCGCGCAGCGTGACGGCATCCGTCGTCTGGTCGACTTCGGCTTGCGGCGCGCTCGCGGTAATTTTCGATCCGCGCGGGTCGCTAAAGGTCACCCGTGCATTGCGGAAGATGGAACGCATGTCGTTCTCTGGGCCCCTACTCTCGTACGAGCTTGCCAGCAAATCGTAGTCGATGCGGTTGTGGACTTGCTGAAAGACGTGAATCGGACGTTCGGCGGTCCCCTTTCCCGTGACGACGAGCGTAAGGGGCGTTGCTCGGGCGCGGGGACTCGCGCTCGGCGACGGCGTGGCCGCGGTCTTGACCGGCTGCGGGTTACAGCCGCCAAGCGCCCAGAGCGCCGCCAGCCCCATGAGTGCAGCCTTTCGCTTCAATCGAGCGCCTGGTCGGCGGTGCCCCGTGCCGCCGCGAGCGCTAGGGCCATCGTGGGCATCCATAGCCCGAAAATTACCACGCTCACCGTATCGATCAGGCCTTGCACGGCGACGCCGGCCAGTCCCGCTGCTGCACCGCAGGCCAGCAAGGCTGCGGGCTGGGAAGCACTCGCCAAACGCGATCGCAGCTCGATCACGAATCGCCAGATCGTCCAGACTACGGCGCAGACGCCCACGATGCCGAACTCCGCGAAGAACGTGAGGTAGAGGCTATGGGCATGGAAGGCCGTCGGATCGCCGTCGGGAGCGCGCACGAGCGGATAGAGACGGGAAAAGTTGAACGGCCCGACGCCTAGCAGAGGAAACCGGTCGATAATCTGGATTGCGGCCTGCCAGATCGAGAGACGGGTGTAGTCCTCGCTCGGATCGTGGTGCGCGTTGAAGAGGAGCACGACGATGCAAATCCCCACAGCGACGACCGCGGCGGAGACCGCCGGCCGCCGCGTGCGCACCGCAACCAAGAACGCAGCCGCTGCCGCGCATCCCATCCAGCCGGCGCGCGAAAACGTAAGCGCCAGCGCGACCAAGCCGACGCCGAGCGCGCTCCAAGCGATCGCGCCTAAGACGCGCGAGCGCGCGATGCACCCAACGGCGTAGGCGATCGGTAGGAGAACGATCAGGTAACCGGCGAGCTCTCCCGGTAAGATGAACGTGCCCGTTGCGCGCCCGTGTTGGAGCGCGTAAAGATTCACGGGAGAGCGCAGTGCCACCATCGCGATCGCGATCGCCGCAGCAATCCCGCCCGAGAGTAGAAAGCCCCCGAAAATTAGCGTCGCCGCATATCGATCACCGTAAAAGCGTAGGATCGAAGAGGACCATACGATGCCGAGTCCGCCGATAAACGTGAAGACCAAGCCGGAACGCGGGTCGAACCCTAAGCAGCCCGCGAGCAGACCCGCACCAAAGACCATCAGCAAGGGCGCGAGCAACGGTTGCGAGCCGGCGATGGGATAACGCGCAAGCATCGCGAGAGCATAGATTGCAAGAACGCAGCAGCCCGCGAAAACGGCCAAAATCGCCGGCACCGGCAAGAGCGAGACTCCCGGAAATGCGACGCCGGTAAACGTGATGAAACTGGGAAAGAGCGGCACAGCCATGAAGATCAGTCCGAGCGCCGCGGGCATATAGCGCCGCATCAGCTTTCCCCTGTCAGCGATGCGATGCGATCCGCGATGCGGTGCGCGGCGCCGCCGGCACCCATGCGCGCACGCCCGGTTTCGCTCATCTGCCGCCGGCGCGCCGGGTCGTCCAAAATATCGCACACGCCGCGTGCGGCATCGGCGGCATTACCGGTCAGAACGGCGAGCGCGTCGCCCAGTAGACCTCGTTGTCGCCGGCGATACCAACGTTCGTTCGACGCCCGGTCGCGGGCAAACGCTACAACGGGAACGCCGGCCGCCGCGGCGCCTTCGTTCGCGGTTCCGGCTTGGCCCAGGACCAGCGTGGCGTCTTTGAGCAATGAGGCCGGGCTTCCGGTCCAAGCGCGCAAGACGGTGCGCCCGTTCAAACTCAAAGCGAACGGAATGCAATCGTGAGATTCGCGGGTGATTTGCCAGCCGGTGCGTTGCGCGCCGGCCGCAAAACGCTGCGCGTCGAGCCCGCGCGCGATCGAAAGCACCGCCCCGACGCCGGGCCTCGCGCCGGCGATCTCGCGCAACACCTCGAGCAGGAAGCCCGCGTCGTCGTACGCGCCGGCACGACTTCCGGGATAGAGCGCGAGGATCGTCGCGAACCCGGCGACCGCGGCTTCGATGGCCGGGTCGTCGCCGGGCGCGAAGAGATCGACGATTACGTTGGCGCTAGGCTCGACCGACAAGCCGTGCTCGCGCAGCGCCTGCGCCGTCGCTTCGTCGCGCACGAAGCAGGCCTGCGCGCGCCGGAGAACTCGTTCTTCGAGCGCGCCGTAGCGGGCAACGCGAACGCTCTTCGCGGTGCCGACGAAGACGGTACGCGCTCGCGCGCGAAGCGTCATCGCCAGGGCGTAAACGTCGCCGACGGCGACGGCGACGTCGTACGATCCACGGACGGCACGCAAGAACTTTCTTTGCGCCACAACCAGCGGCAGCAGACCGGCGCGCAAATCTTGCATCAGATTCGCGATGTTTCCCATTGCGATCAAACCACCGCTGGGCATCGTGCGGCGCGGACCGACCTCTCGAAGCGAATCCGAGACCGGTTCGCCCACCAAGGCTAAATGGTCGAGCATTACTTCGGGCGCGACCGCGTGCAGCTCGGCGGCGATGCGGTCCGCGATGGCCGCTTCCCCGTGTCCGTTCGAAACGAAGAGCACACGCTTCACGAAGCATCCAGGAGGGGAACCAGCGCAAAATCGTCGACCGCGAAGCGGCGACGGTTCGCGTCATACACCAGCTCGCTGCGCGACACGAACTTCCCATACGGCCCCGCGTGAACGATCGGGACGTCTCCGACGTAGCGCGGGGCCGGCAGGGTATCGTGGCTGTGACCGCCCAGCAGCAAATCGATGCGCGGAACCCGCGCGGCCAGCTCGCAGTCCAGAGAGAGTCCTAAGTGCGAAAGCACGACGAGCGGCTCGCCTTCGGCCACCGCGGCCGCGAACGGTGCGATGGCCTCCCACGGGTTGAGGAAACGCCAGCCGAAGACTCGCTCCCAGAAGCTTTGCTCGGGGTACTGCATGATCAGCAACCCAAGGACGTTCACGTACGTCGGGTCGCCCTGCAAGCCGGTCGCGCGCAAGCGCAACGACTGCGCAAAAGGCAACGGACGCCCTTTGGTATCGCGTAAGTTCGTACAGACCAACGGGTGGTGCATTCGCACCGCACGGGCGCGGAGCGCTGCGAAGAGATAGTGAAATTCGCGATTCCCGATGCTCTGCGCGTCGTAGCCGGCCTCGTCGAGCTCCGCAACGATCGGCTCGCTGCGGTGGTACACCGTTTGGCTGCCGCGCAGCGAGTCGCCGCAATCGAAGAGCCAACCCGGCTGCTGCGCGCGCAACGCTCGCAAGCGCCCGGCGAAACCGCGCCGGTCGTGCAAATCGGAGGTGTGATAGATGCGGATCACCGGCGGCGCGAATCCGAGGCGCGCGCCAGTTCGACGGCGTAACGCGCGCAACGCTCGAGCGCGTCGGGCGGTCCGAGCGCCTTTCGAAACTCCAGAAAATCCTCGTACTGCTGCGACGGGTCGTTCATCAGCGCCCCGAGTGCCGTCGCCAGCCCTTCGGGGCTCGCGCGCTCTTGAAGCAGTTCCGGAACGACTTCGCGACCCAATACGAGGTTCGGCAGCGTAATGAAACGGTGTTTGACCATGCGGCGGCCGTACCAAATCAGCGCCGGCGGAATCACGTAGATCGCCACGGCCGGCACGCCGATCAGCGCAGTTTCGAGTACCGCGGTTCCAGAGGCGACCCAAGCGCCGTCCGCATTCTCTAAGGCCGCGGTCACACCCGGCGCAATTTCCACGTTACTCAAACGCTCGCGCGCGATCGCCGCTTCGATCGTCTGCATTGCGCGCGAGTCTGCCGCTCCGAAAACGCCGCGAAGCCCGGGCCGCCGCGCTTGCAGCGTACGATACGCCGCGGCAAGCGCCGGCAGATGCCGTCGTAACTCGCCGCCGCGACTGCCGGGCAGCAGTGCCACGACGCCGCCATCCGCAGGTGGAGCCGGCCGGAGCGGCCGCATTGCGTATCGGCTCGTCAGCGGATGTCCGAAGAACTCGATACGACAACCCAGACTCCGATAGAAATCGTATTGATGCGCGAACGCCGTCACCGGAACGCAAACGGCACTCACTTGACGCGCCTTCTTTTCGTCGTCGAGCCACGCGCCGGGCGGAAACAGGTCGAGAATCGGCCCTTCATAGCGCAACCGTCGCAGCTGGTTTGCCAACCGCAAGTTAAAAACGCCGAAGTCCACCAGCACGACCAAGTCGGGTTTCGAGACGACGATATGAGCGGCAGTGCGGAGCATGGCGTCGAGCAGCTTAGGAATCCGCGGAATCGCGGCGGCCGGACCCATGCTGGCCCAACCGGTATGATCGCGCCATAACGTAAAGCCGTGCGCGCGCATCGCCGTGCTCCCGATGCCTTCAAACTCCGCCTCCGGATCGTTTGCGCGAATCGCTTGCGCCAGCGCGATCGCACTCGCCTCCCCCGACGGTTCCCCAGTCGAGACGAAGTACTTCATCGCGCGCGCAAAACTAGGCCTTCACTTTAGCACGCCGCGCTCCGAAGGCGCTTCGAGAAAAGCGATGATCTCGCGCCCGGCGTCGGTTCTAACTTCGGCCTTCATCGCTTCGATTGCTTGGGAGACGTTGAGCTTGGGATCGTACAGCAGCTTATAGAAGCGTTTGATCTCCGAGCGCTGCTCGACCGGAAAGGCCGCGCGGCGAAGGCCGACGCTATTGAGACCGTAGGGTTGGCACGGATTACCCTCGACGAGAAAGAACGGCGGCACGTCTTTGGTTAGTTTGCTCATTCCGCCGACCATGGCATGGCGGCCGACGCGGGTAAACTGATGAATGCCGGTCTGACCGCCAATCGTCACGTAGTCGCCGACGTTGACGTGTCCCGCGAGCTGCGCGAGGTTGCTCATCGTGACTCCATTGCCGAGAATGCAGTTGTGGGCGATGTGAACGTAGGCCAGCAGGAGGCAGTCGTCACCGACGGCGGTGAGTTCGTCCCGGCCGGTCGCGCGTTGGATGCTGACGTATTCGCGCAGGATCGTACGGTTTCCAATGCGCGTGAAGGCTCGCTCGCCTGCGTACTTGCGATCTTGCGAGGCCGCCCCGACGGTAGAAAAAGGGTAGAGCTGACAGTCGTCCCCGATTTGCGTCCACCCGTTCACGACGACGTGCGCTTGCAAGATCGAACGCGCGCCGATCGATACGTGCTCGCCGACGATGCAGTACGGCCCGATCTCCGAGTTTTTTCCGATCTCCGAGTTAGGGTGAACGATTGCCGTGGGGTGAAGCATCAGCGCCCCGAAACTATACGTGGAGCACGGTGGAGTCCGCGCCGAACATGCGCGGGTTGGAAACGATCGAGAACATGATCTCGGCGGAGCAGGCGAACTGGCCGTCGACGGTCGCCTCGCCGCTCACCCAGCCGATGTTGCGCTTATGGCGCAGCATCGTTACGACCATGTCCAGCCTGTCGCCCGGAACGACCGGACGGCGGAACTTCGCTTTGTCGATCCCGGCCAAATAGGGCGTCTTGCGCGAGAACTCGCCGGGTTCCAAGATCATCGCGCCGCCCAACTGCGCGAGCGCCTCGATCATGTAGACGCCCGGTAGGACGGGATTCCCCGGAAAATGGCCGGCAAAGATCTGTTCGTTGTACGTGATGTTTTTATAACCACGCGCCCGTACCATGTGCTCGAACTCGAGAATGCGGTCGACGAGCAGCATCGGGTAGCGATGCGGCAATATTTCAAAGATCTGGCGGATGTCGAGTTCGGCCAAGGCTGCTCTCCTATGCAGAAGGCACGCGCATTCGCGAGCGTAATGCGGTCGTTAGCGAAGAATGGAGTTGGTGCCCGCTCTTGATGGCGATCAGCTCGCAGTGCGGCCACGCTCCGAGTAACGCGAGGTCGCCGATTAAATCGAGCACCTTGTGGCGCACGGCCTCGTTGGGCCAGCGCAGGGGCTGCATCGGGCCGTCGGCGGTAAAGATCAGCGCATTTTCTAAACTCCCGCCCTGGCCCAAACCGCTTGCGAGCAACGCCTGCACCTCATGCAAGAACGCGAACGTGCGCGCGCCGGCGATCTCCTCCACGTACTGCTTGGGATCGATTTCGCCGGAGAAGTATTGCGTTCCGACCGGTTGCGGGAAATCGGCGAGGAAGCGCACGCGAAAGCTCGGGGCGGGAAAGGCTGCGACCAGTTTGTCGCCATCGCGGACGATCACGGGTTCTTCGAGGTCGAGGATCCTGCGCGGCGCGAACTGCTCCTGCAAGCCGCACTGCTCGATCGCGGCAGCAAACTCGGATGCGCTTCCGTCCCGCACCGGAATCTCGGGGCCTTCAACCACGATATCGGCGTTGGCGACGCCCATGGCAAAGAGCGCGGAGAGCAGGTGTTCCGTCGTCGAAACGGTGGCGCCGTCGCGACCGAGAACGGTCGCTCGCGTCGTATCGACAACGAACTCTGCCGTCGCCGGAACGCGAATGCTCCCAAGCAGAAAGGTGAAGCCGGCGTCGGCCGCCGCGGGGCGTACCTCGACGCTGCAGTGCGCTCCCGTATGGAGCCCGACGCCCCCAAAACGAAGGCTCTGGCGCAACGTCGTTTGCATCATCGGGCGTTACTTAGGGCGCGAAGACGAGCGCTCCAAAGCCTCGACACGATCGAACAACTTTGGCAGCTTACGAATCATGACCTGTCGGCGAAGCTCGTCGTGGTGGCGCTGCGCCGGGTTGCCCGAAATCGTGACGCCGTCTTCCACGTCACCCCAAATACCGGATCCGCCGGCGATCGTCACGTTCGAGCCGACCGTTATGTGTCCGTTGAAACCGGCCTGGCCGCCAACGCGGACGTAATCTCCAATGACCGTCGAGCCGGCCAGCCCCGTTTGCGAGGCAATCACGCAGTGCTTTCCGATGCGGCAGTTGTGCCCGATCTGGACCAGGTTGTCGATCTTCGTGCCGGCGCCGACGACGGTGCTTCCCGTCTGAGCACGGTCGATGCACGAGTTCGCGCCGATTTCGACGTCGTCTTCGAGCACGACGTTTCCAACCTGCGGAATTCGTTGCGCTTGTCCGTCCACGAAGGCCCAGCCGAACCCGTCGCTGCCGATTACGCAGCCCGGATGCAAGACGGCCCGGTCACCGACTACGCAGCCGTCGGCGACATACGCGCCGGCGCCGACGACGGTTCCCGCTCCGATCGAGGCGCCGCTGCCGATGTAGGCGTGGGCCTCGACGTACACGTCGCCCGCCAGGCGCGCGTCGGGTGCGATCACCGCGCTGGGATGACGAAAGGCGCCGCGCGCTCTTGAGGGACGCAACGCTTCAAGCAGCTGCGCGAGAGCCGCGCGCGCGTTTCCGACGACCAATAACGGCTTGGGCGCCGACCGGGCACCCAGCGATTCATCGACGAGCACCGCTGCGGCGTTGCTCGAACACGCTGTAACGAAATACGCTTCGCTGGTTGCAAACGTCAACGAGTCGCCGCCTGCCTCTTCCACGCTCGCGATCCGAGCGATTGGGACGCTGCCGTCGCCAACCACGCGTCCGCCCACACGACTGGCCAGCTCGTTCAGCGTGCTCGGCACTTAGATGCCCGGCGTCGGAGTGGCCTTTTCCGTGATGTTGAGCGCCTTTTCCACGTCGCTGGTGATGTCCACGCCGCCGTAGCCGATGCCCTCGCGCGTCAGCACGAGCTTCAGCTGGTTCTGCGAGGCGATCTTGCCCGCGGCATCGCGAATCTGAGCCGAGAGCTGATCGGTGACCTTCGCGTATTTGCGCTCGAGCGCGGCGGCATCGCTTACCCTGCGCGCCGCACTCTCCCTCCGCGACGAAATCGAGCGTTCTTCGGTCATGAGCTGGCTTTGATAGCCCTGGTACTCCGGCCAATTGCTGACGATCCGCTGGACGTCGACGAGGCCGATCGACCCGTGCGCGGCGCAGCCTGCAAGCGTTGCGGCGATACAAATCAGGATGGCGTGCTTGTAGTTATTTCTCACTCGTGTTGGCTTTCGATGTCGCTGATGACTTGGTTTGTCATATCGTAACCGCCCGCTGCGGCCCAGATGTTGATGAAGACGATGCTCAGACCGCGGTCCTTCGCGATGCGCGTTGCGTCGCGTTCGACCTGCGCGACGATCTCTTGATAGAGATCGTTGCGGCGCTTCTGCAGCGAATCGAGTTCTTTGGCCGCCGCCCCGGTGGCTCCCACGTCTGCCCCGTGCAAAGCGGCGAATTGCCGGTCCAGATCGCTCTTGGTCGCGTTGTACTCGGCGATGGTCTTACCCGAGTCGGCGGCAAACGCACCGGCGTACTGCTTTTGAATCTGCGCAATCTGTGCTTGAACTTTAGGCGAGAGCTGGGCGGACGGTGCGACCGGCGCGAGGCGCTGTAACTGCGACCCGACCGCATCGCGATGCTCCTCGAGCTTTGCTCTGGTCTGCGCCGAGATCGAGCCCACTTGCGATCGTATCGCGTCGCTCGTCTCGCGATCCAGTTGCGCCCGGTAGGCCTTCAACGTCGCCGCATCGGCGCTGCGCTGGGCGCCGACCTGCGCGCTTTCCTTTGCATTAATGCTCGCGAGTTCGGAATCGGCCTTCTGGCGGGCAGCCGGGTCCATGGCGAGATTCGAGAGGCGCATCTTAATCGCTAAACGAGCCCCCGCATCTTGCTGCGTCAACCGCAGCGTTAAGTCGGTTTCGTTCTGCTGCAGCTGCTCGGCCTTTGCCCGGAATTTTTGAGCCGCCTGCGCTTGCAGCTGATTGGCGATGGAGTTGGTCGCCGCGTTGTCTTGGGCAACGACGCTTTGCTGGTATGCCTGCAAGTCGGCATTGGCGGCTGCGGCGGCCTGCTGCTGCGAAGCCGCGGATGCACCGCTCATCTGTGAGGCCGCAAGCGCGCCGGCGCCAGGGATCCCGGCGGCCGTCAGCGCGGCGGCGACTGCCTGTTGCTCGCGCGCCGTGTACGTGCGTTGCTTTTGGGCCAATATCTTGTTTGCACGATCTTGCGCGGCGCGCAGCTCTCGGTTGAGCTCCTGGGTCTGCGCCGCGATCTGCCGCGCTCCAAGCGGCACCGAAGGAGCCGACGATTTGAGCGTTATTGCGGCGATCGCTTCGTCGAGCTGCGAGATCTGCGGATAGAGTGGATCCCGCTTGATGGCTTCGTCGATGCGAACGTACCCGGCTCCGCGGACGGCGGCCGAGTGCACGTTGACGCCGCACGCCGGGAGCGACGTGGCGGCGAGAGACAGTCCGATTGCCATCCTTAGGAAAGCTCCGGCACTATTTGGCGAGCTCGTTCTGGACATCTGAAGTGATGTCCGTGCCTCCGTAAACGATATCTGCGCGATCGACGACCAAGAGCAAGCTCTTTTTGCGGGCGACGTCCGCCGTTGCGGACTTCGTTTGGTCCACCAGCGGCTTGAGCAGTTGGTCCTGTTTGTCGGAGATCAGCTTGTTGTACTCCGTCAAAATCTGCTGCTTATCTTGGGCACTCTTCGCCTGCGCCAATCTCGACGCATAGATCTGCCGCTGCGTGGTTTCGTACTGGCTCATCTCCGAGTTGGCAGACTGGACCCTCGGAACTCCGTCGAGCGCGTTCTGATCGACGAACCCGATTTCGGACGGCGGCGGTGTAGCAGCCGGCGGCGAGATCGCCTGCGGCCCCGAGAAAACCGCTTCAACGTCTTTGGTGATATCCTGGCCGCCGTAGATGACGATCCGCTTGTCCACCACGACGGATAGATTGCGGGTGGCGCTCACGGCCGCGATTGCCAGTTGCTCCCGCTGAAGGAGCGGCCCCGCCATCTCGCGCTGCTTATCGGTGAGCTGCGTTTGAAACTGCATCGTGACTCGCTGTTTGTCGGCGTCGGTCGCAGCGTGCTTGATTTGAGCGTTGTACTGCGTGACGATCTGCGCCTTATAGGCGGCGAGCTGCCGGTCCGCGTTCACGAAGACCGGCAGATTGGCAATATCCGCTGGATCGACGAATCCGACGTCGCTGATATCGGCCGCAATTGCACCGGGCGCCAAGGACGCCGCCAGCAGAGCCGCGGTCGTAAAAAGTATGGCCGATCGAATCTTCATTTTAATCATCTCGAGTTTCGCATTAGAAGCTTTGACCGATTCCAAAGCTCGTGTGCGTTCCATTATATCCTTTGGCAAAATCGATGCGAACCGTCCGCAGCCCTAGCTGCGGCACGTCGAATCGTATTCCGAAGCCGGCGTCGCCGTAGAGCGCCCAATCGGCTGGATAGCCCGTGATTCGATTGGTGTACGGATCGAGCAGCGGGTAGGCTCCTCGAATTCGATAATCGAGCTCGTCGACGAAGACTGCCAGCGTTATCCGGCGGTCGAGCGCCACCGGCTGGCGGAGTTCGATCTGCCCCAGGTACGCATTGGTCGCGTAAAAGACCTGGTTATACCCGCGCATCTGCTGGTCGGAGAACGTGAAGAGCGAGCTGGGCGGAATTACGCCGGTCGAGAAATAGCCGACGCCGTGAAAGCCGATCGTGGCGTCCCGGAGCACGGGGAAAAACCTCGCCAGATCCACCGTGCTCTGCGTGAACGAGAAGTTCGAGCCGATCGCCGGCGCCGAAAACGTCGTGCTGAGCACGGCCTTGAGCCCCTCACGCGGATTGAACGGGTCGTCGAGGGTAATCGATTGCAAGCTCAGGCCGCTGGTTACCAAGTTGTAGGGGGCGCCGGTGTTGACGTCAGCGATCGACGAAGCCGCGATGCCAAAAGAGCCGCCGAAGTTTTGTTGCTGCGAGCTGATCGGGCTCGGCGTCGGTCCGATGAAGATGTTGGGTTGATTACCTTGGAAATAGTACGGTGAAGGCACCGTCGTATCGTATTTGATCTTCTCGCCCGTTACCGAGAACGACAAGATCGTATAGTCGCTCAGGCGGCGCCCGATGTTCCCCGTAGCTCCGTTCGCGCTCGAGGTGCTGGTCGCCACGATGTTCGAGAGCTGCTGCGCCGTCGAGCTGGGATAGAGGGTGACGGGAATCGGTACGTTGTTTCCGCTCGCCACCGAGCTTCCGCTGCCCGTAATGCTGTACACGGGATAGTAGTACGTCGAATGGTTCGTAAAGATCGAGCCGCCCGCCGTATACTTTTCCGCCTGGGGCGTATCGCCGAGATACGGAATCGATCCGCTTAGCTGTGCGACCCCCGTACGCGCGCCTTCCTCGAACTGAATCCCGGCAGAGTCCCCAGTGCCGTGCAAGTTGTTATCCGTGAGACCGAGCGTCGCATAGAGGCCCAGTCCCGTCAAGCCGCCCGAATACCCAAGCCCGACCGAAGCCGACGCGGTGCGCTGCTCGGTGACGTGCCAGACGACCGTGACGTCTTGCGGCTTCTTTGGATCGGGGCCCGGCCTGACGTCGGGCTCGACCTTCGAAAAGAAGTTGAGCGCGTTGAGACGCTGGTAGTCACGTTTGATCGCATCGGTGTTGAGTACCATGCCGGGACGCTCCCGTAGCTCCCGGCGGATCACTTGGTCTTTGGTGCGGGTATTGCCGGTGATCTCAACGACGGCGATCCGGGCGACGTAGATGTTGTATTTTACGTCGGCCGTTCCGGCGGTCAAATTGATCGACGAGGGGACGATGCCGCCTTCAAAGTTGCCCAACTCGAAATGGAAATGGTCTTCGTATAACTTTTGAAGCGCCTTATAGTCCGCATCGCGCACCGCATCGGAGTAGACGCTGCCGACTTTCAAGGTGAGCGACGGCAGGATCAGCGGGGGTGGAAGCAGCGGGTCGCCGCCGATCTCGATCCGCTTTACGATCAGGCCTTCCTGGATCGTGAGCGTGAGCACTCCGCTCTTGGGATCGAGGTTGATGTCCTTGACGTGGGTGGGAACCTGTCCGCCGTATCCGATGCGCTCGTAATAGTTATTGATCTTGAGGACGTCCTGGCGGAAGGTGTTCGTGTTGAAGACTTGGCCGACCGAAAGGTCCATCAGCGCCAGCAGCGTGTCGCCGGGGACCTTCTGGTTCCCCGTAAAAACGATTCGAGAGATCACCGGATTTTCCACGACACGGTACGTAATGGCGATGCCGTTCGGCCTTTCGCGCACCAGCGGCGGCGCGATATCCGCGAAGTAGCCCAGCGCGTTGATCCGAGCCAGGTCGTCCTGAACCACCTTCGGGTTGTACGGCTGCCCTGGGCGTGCCGCAACGACCGACATGATCGTCTGCGTCGGGACGCGCAGATTTCCCGTGACGTCGACCGACACGATCTTCGGCGCCGGCGCCGACAACGCGGGAGCAAGATTCAACCGAGCGACCGCGATCAACAGAAGGATGCCGAGCAGGACCCTGCCGGCGCTCAAGCGCCGCCCCGGATCAAAGGTCATGTGAAAAAGTCGTTTCAATATGCTTTCAGACTTGACGGCGGTCCATAAAATGCCGCCGCGAGCAAGCGAAGTGCGCGCGGCTCGGCTCGCCCTGTTCCGCCCGGCTTCGCCGGTGTCCTTGCTCGCGCCAGCGCCCGTCACGCTCGTTTTAATCAAATTGCCATCACCAGAAATAGTGCTGCACGGTAAGGCTGAAGCCGGTGTTTCCTATTAAAGGTTGGCTGGTTAGATAGCCTGCGCTGTAGCCGACCGGAGAGCCGGGTAACTGCAAAAGCTTCGTGGGGCCGCTCTGGTAGAAGAAGTTCAGCGACGCCGCAGTCGTCGGGCCCGGCTGCACGACCAATCCGAACGACTGAATCTGAGGAATGCCGAACGTGACCGCGTAGACGGCGCTGACCGCTTTGCCGAGCAGCCGTGTGGCGGTAAGCCCGACATTGCCATAATATCCGAGCGTTAGGTTAACGCTGGAGAGTCCCAGGCCTTGTCCGAGCGTACTTTCGAACGGAGCCAGCAGGCCTGAGGTAAACTGTGCGTTGAGAATATTGAAGGCTTCCTGCCCCACCGTAATGCTGCTGCCCCGTTGGGACAACGCTACGTTTGGAATAGGCGAGAGCGTTCCGAGCGGCGTTATGCCGCTGGGTTGTTGGCGTGCGAGCATTGACTGACGGCTGAACGAGATGCCGTTGAAGAAACCGCCGAAAGGCGCGATCAGGCCCAAAATTTCGTCCCGGCTGTATCCGGCCGGGTTCGACTCCAGGCCGATTTTCAGCCCCGCGATGGGTCCGTCCACGGTGATCGTCACATCGGCGTTGCCGTAAGGGTTTCGGGCCCGGTCGGGGTCCGGGTTTACCACGCTGGTCGTGGCGACGGCGTGCAGCGTCGGCAAGACCCCGTCAGCAGCATTAAAGCGAACATTTGCTTGCTGGACGCGGAACGCGCGATCGAAGTAGGTGAGCGTTCCCCCGGTCGACTTGAACGCCCCCGCCAGCGTCGGCGCCGCGAGCGTCCCGCCCAGCTGGACCGAGCCCGTCGCCCCGATGTCCAGGCCGGCTCCATACCCGCTGCCACGTACCCGGACGTTCTTTCCTACCGTAGCCGCAACGTCGAAGGCCAGCGGGAGCTGCGCGGCCCAGCCCGCGGAGCCCGACTGGGTCGCGGCCTTGATGAAGGTCGCGAAGGGTAGCGTGGCGTCGCTCAGGGTGGCGTTCCCCGATAGAAGCGCGGTCGCACCGGGCTGTTTGAGCAGGGCGAGCTTCGCATCGATCGTTCCACTCCCATAGGCCGGCAGGTCGAACTGCGCCCGGCGAGCCGTCCCGTGAATCGAGAGCGCCAGGCCGCCTCGCGAAAGCCCGTTGGGAAACTCCACGCTCCCCGAGCCGTTAACGGTGCCGTTTCCAGCCTTGGCCGAGGCTCGGTCGATCGAGACTGAGGCGTGATTGAAGGAAAGGTCCGCTACGATTTGGGTCAAGGGGGTCCGCTCGAGGTCGCTTACGTACGAGCCGTGCGTTAGCGAGACGCGTCCCACGACGACCGGCTGGCGGACGGTCCCCGAAAGCCCGATGTGACCGTCGATGAGCCCTTGAAGCTTCGTCTTGCTCCCAAATGCTTGGTCAAAGATCGAGGGGTCCAGACCGACGACATCGAGGTCGAAGCTCAGGGGCGAATCGGGGGCTGCGATTCGTAGCGGAGCCGTTGACAAGGGCAGCGAGCCGGCGAGGGTCGCCTCACCGCGTTGAAAGGTCACGCCGGCATCCGAGAGCACCAGCTCATGTCCCCGCAACCGGACCTCTCCGAAGAGCGAGGAGATCGGTATGCCGTACGCCAGCACGCTGGTTGCATCGAAGCCCGCCAGCAACGTGGGAGCCCGGTACGTTCCCCCAACCGATAGAGTCGTTTCGAACGCTCCGGTAATTGGCACGCGGCGGCGCGACGCATCGTAGATGAGCGCAGCGAGATCGCTGGTCGCCGCATGCACCTGCAAGTCGAGCGGTTGCGTCGCGGCAAGCCCCAGCGAGCCGGTCGCCGTAGCCGAGAGCTCGGGCGTCGTCATCTCGGCACGATCGATCACGATTCGACTTCGGACCGCATGCACCGCGAGATCGGCGCTGTCGAGCGTAAGGGGGCCCAGCGTGCCGGCGGTAACGCGAGCGTTGCCTCGCACGTCGATCTGCGGAAAGCTTCCCCGCACGGTCGCCAGGCCCGAGGCTCGCCCGGTAATCGGCAGCGCCTGCATTCCAAGTGCGGGCAGCCAGAGCCCGAGATCCAGATTGCCGACGTCGGCGTCCAGATCGAAGCGCGAGCGTTCCAGTGTGGAAAGCCAGGGCCCGGGGGGCGCCAGACCGATCGAACCGCGAGCGTGAAGCTCGCCCTCGCTTCCCCCCACGGCCAGTGCTCCCACGACGACGTTCCGCGCGCTCGACCAGACGGCTCGAGTGTCGCCGATCGGTAAATTCCGGTATCGAAAGCCTCGAATGTTGATGTCGCCGCTCGAAGTGATGCGGGTGTTGCGAGAAGCGCTTGCAATGCGAACGCCGCCCCTTCCGGCCAGCGTATCGCCCGTATCGAAGAAGTTGTTGAAGTCCGCAAGATCGGCCCTGGGTGCGCTGACGTGCGCCGCGACGTTGCGCGGCCGGACCACGGCATCGAAGCGCATGGCCGTCGAACCGACCAGCACCGATCCTTGCCACATGCTGACGCCGCTGCGGTCGGCGTCGATCGCGGCACGGCCGTCGATGAATGGGAGACCGTTGACATCACCGGCCGGAACGCCGATCGTCCCGCCGATCGTCGGCGAAACGCTACGCCCGCCGACGAGCACCTGCGCGTTAAAGGAACCGTCGGTCATGTAGTTCGGAAGGCCGAAAGCGCGCAAGGTATGCGCGACCTGGGCGGCCGGCACGTTTGCGCGAATGGCGTAAGTCGGGGAGCCCGACGAAAGCGATCCAATGGAGCCGTCGGCTCGAGCGTACGCGCCGCCGATCTGTCCGACCATTCGCGTTAGCGCAACGGCGTCGCCGGAAAGGTTGACGTCGGCCTCGCCGGCGATCGGAAACTGGGCGATACGCGCGTTATTGACGGTAACGCCGCCCGCAAACGCGGGCAGCTTTGCTCCGGCTCGCAGCTCGCCGCTGGCATAAATCGTCCCGCCTTCGAGTGGTAATCCGATACCACGGAGTTGCGAGCTGGCGAGGTTCTCGGCGACGAGCGAGAGCGCGTTCGAGCTCGAAGCCCCTGCGCGCGGCGACAACCAAAGCGTGCCGGCCGCAACGACGTCACCGCCCGCCGCGCTCGCATGTGCGGAGTAAATGCGCAAGCGGTCGCCTTCCACTGCCAGCGTCAGACTCGCGTGGTCGACCGGAACTCCGCGCAGCGTCGCTCCGGGCATCGACAGATTCGAGCCAACGACTACGATGCGTTTGGGTTCGACTGCAATCCCAACGGTGCCGCCCAGTCTTCCGCGCCCAGTAATGGCGCTGCCGAGAAACGGCGCGAGACCCTCGAAGCTTCCTCGATAGTCTCCATAGGCGACGAATCGTTGGGTCGAAAAGTCGCCGCGCCCGCGAAAGCTTCCCCATGGGCCGGAGGCGCGCAGCCGATTGATCGGTGCGTCTTGCATCGTCCCCGCCAGTGCTGCCTCCAGACTGGTGAAGTGTACGCCCGAAATGCTGGTATTTGCGCCGCTGACCATGCCGCCCAGGAAGATGTGGCTGCCCGAACCGCCGCCCGCGATCGCGGCGCGAACCGTTCCCCCGTCGATCTTCGGCATTTGCGGTAAGCTCAAATTGGGAAACGCCGGATATGCCGGCGCTCGCATGCGCAAATTGTCCGAGACCAACCAAAAAGCGCTCGTATTGTGTGGCCTGTCTAGTAGATACGATCCGTCGAGATCGCCCCGAGGCGTATGGAGCCAAAACGGATCGACGAGCGCCGTCCCGTTCTCATCCATGCGAAGTATCGCCGCGACACGATCGATGCCTCGCTCCGAAGCCACGCTTCCGATAACGTGAAAGAGCAAATCGTCGCCCGTCGCGCCGGCATCGATCACGATCGGTTCGTCTCCCAACATCTCGTCGAGATAGGGCAGCCGATTGGCCGGTCCGGCGACGTGCACCGCAAACTCCGAGCGCAGGTGCGCACCAGTTCGCAGCGTACCGCGCACCGCGATCGCAATGCCGCCGTACGACGCGCGCAGCGGAGCGAGCGCGACGACGTTTGCGTGATAGACGACGCCGGCAGTAATTCGGTCGAACGGCAGATTCCGGTAGAGCGCGCGGGCTCCGTTTGCGCGCGCGACGATCACCGGATCGCCGATCGGCCCCCCTACCAGCACTCCGAGCGTCACCTTTCCCGAAATCGGTTGGTCGCGCGTGAAGCCGAAGGCGGCTCGGAGGTCGGCGAGATCGCCGGCACCCGAAACCCCCAGACGCAGCTGCGGTCCGCCGGTCACCGCGCCGTTTAAGTCGTAGACCCCACCTTGGATGTGCAGCGGAATGCCGGCGAGCGTGGCGCGGGCATCGCTGATAAAGAAATCGTTGTCGACGACGTGAAGCGTTCCGGCGATATTCTCGATCGGCAGCGAGAGCACGCTCAGGCCGAGGCGTCCGCCGTCGATATCGAGGCCGAGGCTAACGTGATATGCGGGTGCGACGTTGGGTTGGACGTCGAGCGCATACAGAACCGCGTCGAAGTTGCGCGCTCCTCCGTGGAGAATGCGCACGTCGGGAGTTTGCGCGAAGTAGTTGGCCAGCGCGCGGACCGGGAAGCGAGGCGCCTTGGCATGGTGCATCGCGAAACCCGCGATCGCATCGACCTTGCCGACAATGGTAAATGGTTCTTCGCGTCGCTCTTCAAACGCGCCGCCGATGCGGTACTGCGTGATCGCCGACGTGTCGACGCTTCCGTCGATGCCGATGCGATCGATGTGCACGTCGCGAGCGCTCGCGTCATACGCCGACGGCTCGCGCAGCTCGATTCGGCCGTTGCGAACTTTGAACCGAAAAGCAATCGGCACGGCGTCGATTCGCTGCGGCGCCGGCACGGACGGCGCGCCTGCAGCGGGCAACGGAATGTTGAAGGCGCCGTCGCGCGAACGCGAGATCGTCAGCTTGAGGCCGCTTATGTCGACGCTCGTCAGGCCGAAGCGGTGGCGGCTGCCCGGAAGAAGATCGCGCAGCGAGTACCCGATCGTAATGCGGTCGGCCTGCAGGAGCGGCTCCGCGCCACGTTCGATGCGAAGGTCGCGGAGCGTTACGCGGTCGCCGCCGGCTTGAAGCTGGGCGATTCGAACGTCGTATCCCGCGAGCGTAGCAGCCGCCTGGATGGCAAAGCGCAGCAACTCGTGGCGCGAAGCCGCCACGAGCCCGACGACGACGGCGGCGGCCAGCAGGCCGATTGCAAAGCGCTTGCGCACGTGAGTCCTCGTGCTTCTATACCCTTTGAACTGCGGAGGACCCCGCTGCCTCACAAGCCTTTAACTAAAAAAGGAGGCGTTGCGTTCCTAGAGATCGAGGTTTTTGACGCTTTTTGCGTATTCGAAAATATATTGTTTGCGTGGCTCGACCTTATCACCCATGAGGTCGGTGAAGATTTGCTCGGCCTCGACGGCGTCTTCGACCGTAATCTGCTTGAGGCGGCGGTTGCCGACTTCCATCGTGGTCAAGGCCAGCTGCTCGGCGTCCATTTCCCCTAGGCCCTTGTACTGTTGAATCGTGTAGTCTTTACCGTCTTCGCCGACGACCGCCTTGAGCTCGGACTCGGTGAACGCCCACCACTGTTTTTTGCCCTTGCGAATGCCGTAGAGCGGCGGCTGCGCGATGAAGACGTGTCCCTCTTCCACCAGCGGCTTCATCTGACGGTAGAAAAACGTCAAGAGCAGGGTACGGATGTGAGACCCGTCCACGTCGGCATCGGTCATGATGATGATCTTGTGGTACCGCAGCTTTTCCACGTTGAACTCGTCCCCGAAGCCGGTGCCCAACGCCGTGATCATCGTGCGAATTTCCTCGTTGGCCAGCACTTTGTCCAGGCGCGCCTTTTCGACGTTGATGATCTTTCCACGCAGCGGAAGAATGGCCTGATTGTTCGGATCCCGGCCGCCCTTCGCAGTCCCACCCGCCGAGTCGCCCTCGACCAGGAAGAGTTCGCATTCGGCGGCGTTTCCGTTCTTACAGTCGACGAGTTTACCGGGCAGACCGGAGCCTTCCAGGGCGTTCTTGCGCCGGGAGAGGTCGCGGGCTTTCTTCGCCGCGTCGCGCGCGCGCTGGGCCTGCATGCATTTGTCGACGATCGCACGCGCGTACTTCGGATTCTCCTCGAGAAAGAAGTCGAGCCGCTCGGAGACGAGACCCGCAACAATGCTGCGCACTCTCGCGTTGCCGAGCTTCGTCTTGGTCTGGCCTTCGAACTGCGGATCCTGGAGCTTCACGGAGACGACCGCGGTCAGGCCCTCCACGATGTCGTCGGTCGACAGCGAGTTGTCCGCTTCTTTGAGCATGCCGCGTTTGCGGGCATAGCCGTTCACCGCATTGGTAACGGCCTGGCGAAAGCCTTGGAGGTGCATTCCGCCCTCGATCGTCGCGATGTTATTTGCATACGAGAAGATCTGGTCGGCGTATGCATCGGTATACTGCATCGCAACTTCGACGTCCACTCCGTCACGCTCGGCGTGGGTGGAAATAATCGGGTGAAGCGCATCCTTTTTTGCGTTG
>JABCZE010000004.1 GCA_013289785.1 Vulcanimicrobiota bacterium
CCGCAAGCGGCGGTGCAAGCAATTGCGATCGAGTCGCGGCTCTCGATCCGCCGCGTTCGGCTGCGCGGCGGCTGGCAGCGGCGCGAGCACGGACCGATGCTCGCCTTCCGCGGCCCGAATAACGAACCGGTGGCATTGCTTCCGCAGCGCGGTGGCCGTCACGCCAGATATGCCCTCGTCGACCCAAACCCGCCGATCGAGCCGGTGCGGGTCGACGATGCCATTGCTGCTCAACTCGATACCCTGGCCTACGTCTTCCTTCGTCCGTTCCCGGAGCGTCCGATCGGCGTTTGGGACTTGCTGCGCTTTGGATTGCGCCATAGCGGCATCGACGCCGGCCAGATCCTCGGGCTTGGGCTGCTCGGCGGCATTCTCGCCGGCATGATTCCGCTGGCGACGGCAATCCTTTACGGCACGATCATCCCGGGGGCAATGCGACCGCAGCTGCTGACGATGGGCCTCGGGTTGCTCGCGATCGCGCTGACCGCTGCGGTGGCCGAAGTCGTGCGCGGCCTAGCGATCGTGCGCCTTCAGGCACAAGTTGGTTCGACGCTGCAATCGGCGGTGATGGAACGGCTACTGGCGCTGCCGGCGTCGTTTTTCCGGCGTTACGAAATCGGGGATCTGGCCAATCGCCTGATGGGCGTCGACGCGATCGAGCAGTACGTCAGCGACATCACGATCTCCGCGGCTCTCAGCGGCGTCTTCTCGCTCGTGAGCTTCGCGCTGCTCTTCATCTACGACGTTGGGCTCGCATGGCTATGCGCCGGCTTGGCGCTGATCGCCATCGCGGTGGCGGTGGTCGAAGCCTTCGTCACGCTTCCGCTGCGGCGGCAGATATTCGACCGTTCCGGCAGCATCGCGGGCTTCGTGCTGCAGGTCTTTAACGGCATCGGAAAACTGCGGATCGCGCGGGCCGAAACGCGTGCTTTCGTCGGCTGGCTTCACCGTTTCGTTACGATGCGCCGCATCTCGAACCGGGCGAGCACCATCGTCTACCGATTCGGCATCTTCGACTCGATCTGGCCGGCGGCAACGGGGCTTGCCATCATCGGCTACGTCTTCATCGTCCGCCAAGGCGCGTTTCCGGCGGCCATCTATATCGCCGCGAGCGCCGCGTTCGGCCAGTTGCTGGCGGGGTTACTCGGGCTGGGCGATGCCTTCGTCCAGGTGATTCGGATCATTCCGCTGTACGAGCGCGCCCGGCCGCTGCTGCACGCGATGCCGGAGATTCTGGAAGCGCACGGCGACCCCGGCACGCTGTCCGGCGGGCTCGAGCTACGCAACCTGAGCTTCCGATACGAGAACGCGTCGGCGGCAACGCTCGACCGCCTCGATTTGAAGATCGAACCGGGCTCGTTCGTCGCCCTGGTCGGGCCTTCGGGATCGGGCAAATCCACGCTGTTTCGGCTGCTGCTGGGCTTCGAGAAGCCAAGCCACGGCTCGGTGCTGTACGACGGGCACGACCTGGCATCGCTGGATCTCGCCGCGGTCCGCCGGCAGATTGGCTCGGTGCTTCAGTCGACAGGGGCGCTGCAAGCGTCGATTTTTGAGAACATCGCGGGCGCGCGATTCATCACGCACGACCAGGCGTGGGACGCCGCGCGGCGCGTCGGCATCGCCGACGACATCGCCAGTTTGCCGATGCAGCTCGAAACGTATTTAGGGTCGGACGGTGGTGGGCTTTCGACCGGGCAGCGTCAACGCATCGCCATCGCCCGGGCGATCGTTACGTCGCCGCGCATTCTGCTCTTCGACGAAGCGACGAGCGCGCTGGACAACGAAACGCAGGCAATCGTTATGAAGACGCTGGAGAAATTGGATGCGACACGCATTGTTATAGCGCATCGACTTTCTACGATCCAGAATGCGGATCGGATTGTGGTGTTGGAGAGGGGCCGGATCCTGCAGGACGGGAACTATGCCGATCTAATCGCAACGCCCGGCCCCTTCGCTGATCTCGCGCAACGCCAGTCGATATAGACTGAGCGCTGCTTCGATTCGGCTCTAGCCGACCGGGTTGGTCTTGCCCTTGATCGGGGCGCCTGGGATGATCGGATGGGTCGGGGGGCCGCCTGGCCGAATCGGGTCGATCGGAACCGGATGGGTGCCGATGCCGCCGCTTACCTTATCAAGTTCTTCGTCCTGGATCGGTTTGTTTTGGTCGCTCATAGTTTCCCTTTCTTTTACGCGGCAAAAGAACCGCGCATATGAAAGTATTTCTCGGCAGTTCGAGCGACTCCTAGGGGTTAACCCTGGTTATTTGTCCGAATTTCTTTCGGTTTGGAGAAGGATGGGCCTGCAAAAGGGGTCGGAGCACCGCCCGGCCCCTTGCAGAACTTCGCCGCGCCATGTAAAAGGCGCCGCAGGATGACCTAATTCCCGACGGGATTGCTGGGAATGCGAATCGGGTTTTGCGCTCCACCGCCCGGATGGGTCGGAGGCGTGCCCGGACGAATCGGGTCGAATGGCATCGGATGCGTGCCGACGCCGCCGCTGATTTGGTCCAGCTCGTCGTCCTGCATTTGCTTGTCGTCGCTCATGGTGGTTGCCCTTTCTCGCGCGGCAAAAAGAACCGCAGCTATCTTCCTGTTCGGATTCGGGCGGACGCTTCCTGGGGGCTGATTGACTAGGGAACCGTCTCCCGCTTCCGCAGGCGCAAGCGAGCGGTTTCATTGAGGAGGCGTTTCCGCAACCGAATGGATTCCGGCGTGACCTCGACCAGCTCGTCGTCCTCGATGAACTCGATCGCCCGCTCCAATGAGAGCGTTTCGGGCGGAGCCAGTTTAACGTTATCGTCCGAACCCGCCGCGCGCATGTTGGTCATCTTCTTTTCGCGGGCGACGTTGAGCGCGATGTCCTTGTCGTCGTTGGCGCGGCCGACGATCATCCCCTCATACACGTCGACGCCGGGTCCGACGAAGAAGCGGCCCCGCTGGTCGACCCCGGCCAGCGCGTAGCCCGTCGTTCGTCCCGTTTCGCTGGCAACCAAGGCGCCGACGTTCCGCTCGGGAAGCTCACCCTGCCACGGCTGATGGTCGTAATAGGTATGCGAAAGCACCGCGGTGCCACGCGTTAGCGTGAGCAGTTCGCCGCGCAGCCCGAAGATGGCGCGAGTCGGCATCGTGTACTCCAACCGTTGGCCGTCCCCGACCGGCAGCATGTTCGACATCATCGCTTTGCGGCGCCCGAGCGCTTCGATCACCGCGCCGGCATAGATTTCAGGGACGTCGACGACGACGTACTCGACCGGTTCCCAGCGCTCGCCGTCGCGCTCCGTTACGATGACTTGCGGCTTTGAAACCGCTAGTTCGTAGCCTTCGCGCCGCATCGTTTCGATGAGGATCGCCAAGTGCAGCTCGCCGCGGCCGCGGACCTCGAACGTGTCGGCGGAACCAGTTTCGGTAACCCGCAGCGCCACGTTCGATTCGAGTTCGCGCATCAGCCGGTCGCGTATCTGGCGCGACGTCAAATACCGTCCCTCTCGGCCGGCGAACGGCGAGTTGTTGACGCTAAAAAACATCGAGACCGTCGGCTCGTCAACGGCGACGGCGTGAATGCTCTCGGGCATGGCGGCGTCGGCGAGCGTGTCGCCGATGTTCAAGTCGTCGATCCCGGAGATGCAGACGATGTCGCCCGCGCTGGCCTGCTCGACGTCGATACGTTCGAGGCCGGCAAACGTCAGTAGGGTCGTAAGCCGCAGGCCGCCGGTCACGACGCCGTCGCGCGCGATCTTCACGATCGGGTCGTTTCGCCGGGAGGTCCCGCGGAAGATACGTCCGATTCCGACGCGCCCGACGTAGGGGTTGTGATCGATCGCCGAGATCAGCAGTTGAAACGGACCTTCTTCCGAAGGCGCTTCGGGAACTTTCGCGACGATCGTTTCGAAGAGCGGCTCGAGGTTCTCGCTTTGGTCCTCCAACGATCGCTTCGCGATTCCAGCTTTTGCGTTGGTGAACAGAACCGGAAAATCGGCTTGTTTGTCGTTGGCGCCGAGGTCGACGAAGAGGTCGAAGGTTTGATTGACGACTTCTTGCGCGCGGGCATCTCTGCGGTCGATCTTGTTCACCACGACGATCGCGCGTAGGTCGAGCTCGAGCGCTTTGCGCAGAACGAAGCGGGTTTGGGGCATGACGCCTTCGGCGGCGTCGACGAGCAGCAACACGCCTTGAACCATTTGCAACACACGCTCGACCTCGCCACCGAAATCGGAATGGCCGGGAGTGTCGACGATGTTGAATTTAACGTCGCCGTGGCGGACGGCGGTATTCTTTGCCAGAATCGTGATGCCGCGTTCCCGTTCTAAGGGATTGGAATCGAGCACTCGCGTCGCGACGTGCTGGCCCTCTCGAAAGACCCCGCTCTGCTTGAGCATAGCGTCGACCAACGTCGTTTTGCCATGGTCGACGTGTGCGATGATCGCGACGTTGCGGATGTCCGAGCGAGTCTTCATAGGCGGTCAGGGCCAAGCGTAGCGCGAACCGGTGGTACCTGGCAACCATAGATACGGCACCCGCAACCGCGCCGGCGCGCCGGGAGAGGCGAGCGGAAGCTCGAAGTCCGAGGCCAACCACTGAAATAGGAGGTCGAGGTGAACGCAGACAAGGCGGCACGGATCGCGGAGCTACTACATCAAGTTGGCGAAATTCACCACATGGTTTTCTCCGACACCGACGGCAACGACGACGACTGGGCGACCTTTTACTCCGACTGGCTTCTCGCTCACTCCGATTTTCCGCGGCTGCTCGCGCGGCGCCCAGTCCGCAGCCACCTGACGCGCGACTTGGTCGAGCTCGACGAACAATACACCAGCGCGTCCCCGTCGCAACCCTGGCCGGCCTGGTACGCCGACCGTCTCATAACGAAGTACGGTTTCGCGAGCTAACGCGTGACCTCGAAGACGACGCCGTAACCGTTCTTTCCACCGTCGCTCGTCGCTCCATAGAGTTTTCCCGACGCGTCTAGGGTGAGCGAGCCGGTGGGGTATTGGCCATCGGTGCCGCCGGTGAACGAGTATAAGATTCGTTCCTTCCACTGTCCGCCGTGGGTTGGGCTGAGCTCGTAGACGATTCCGGCGTTGTTTGCCCCGCCGAAGACGGTGGTTCCAAACAAGTTGCCGGACTTATCGGCAATGAGTCCTCCGTACGGCGCGTTACCGTCGCCGGTCGCGCCAAATGCGTGCAGCACGGTTTCCTTCCACGCGTGCGCCTTGCCGCGAACGAGCTCGTAGGCCACGCCTCCGTCGTCCGGCCCGCTCTCGATCGCCGTTCCGTAGAACGTGCCCTTCGCCGTCATGACGAGGCCCGCATACGGATTCTCGCCGCCGCCGTTATTGGTGAAGGTATAAAGGACGCGATCTTTCCACGCCGGCTTCTTTTGCAGCTCGTAGGCGACGCCGTCGTTGTCCCCGTCGTATTTATAGGTAGTGCCGTAGAGGTTGCCGGCACGGTCGGCGATCACGCCGGCGGCCGGCGCGCTGCCGTCGGTCGTTCCTGCGAAGCTGTACAACACGTGTTCCGTCCAGCCGCTACTGCCCGGCGTGAGCGAGAAAACGGTGCCGTTGCCGCTGCTTCCACCGTACCACGTCGTGCTATAGAGCGTGCCGCTCTTGCTGCGCAGCAACACCGCGTTGGGAAACTCTCCGTCGCTTTGGATGAAGCTATGCAGGACGCTCTCGGTCCAGCCGCTGCTCTTGCTCAACTCGTACACTAGGCCGCAGCCGATCGAACATTGCGTGCTGCCGCCGGTGCTCGCCGTGCCGAAGGCGTTCCCATTCTTGTCGAGGATCACGCCGGCATTGGGAAAACCGCCGTCGCTACCGTCGTCAAATGTGTAGAGCGGTGTCTCGCTCCAGCCGCCGCTCTTGTTCGGCGACAGCTCGAACACCACGCCGCAACCGCCGCCGACGCTGCCGCCGCATGAATCGTTTCCGCCAAAGTGCGTCGTTCCGAACGCATTGCCCGACGAATCAAAAACGAGGCCACCGTTCGGTCCCCCGCCGTCGGTTCCGTCGGTAAACGAGTAGAGCACGGTTTCGGTGGCGCGAGCGCCTGCCGCGTTTTCCGCCGCGCGCGGAGGTGATGGGGACGTGCCGTTCCCGGCGCAGCCGGCGATTAGCGCGGCGACGACACCGGCGAGCGCGATGCGTTGAACCATCGAAACCGTATGCTTAACTACAACGATGGCGGCACGCATCTGGTCCCAACGGTTTGACACGTAGCTGCCCCGACGGGTTTGGTGCCGGCCGCAAACGGTGACCCGGAAACCGTCGTGAGCGCGCCGTTGCTTCCGATGCTAAAGGCGGAAACATTGTTCGTGCCGACGTTGGCCACGTAGGCAAACTTGCCCTCGGAATCGATTCCCACGGGGCCTTGCGGCTTGGTACCCGTTCCGAATGGCGAGCCCGTCACCGGCGTCAGCCCGCCGGTGCTCCCACTGAGCGAATAGACGGAAACGTCGTGCGAGCCAATGTTGGGGACGAAGACGAAACGGTCATTGGGATCGACTGCCGCGCCGGTGGGGTTAGTGCCTGCTCCAAACGGCGAACCCGCGACCGGTGTCAGCTTGCCGCTGACTGCGTTGATCTTATAGGCGGAGACTTCGGCGGAGCCGTCGTCAGCGACATAAGCGAACGAACCCGAAGGATCGACAACGGCCAGGACCGGATCGGTTCCCGCGGCAAACGGCGATCCGGTAATCAAAGACAGCGCGCCGGTGCTCTTGATTTTATACGCATACACGCCACCGCCGCTTCGGCAGGCCACGTAGGCAAACGTTGCCCTCGGGTCGATCCCTACCCCGACGGGGTCACTGCCGGTCTTAAATGGTGACGACGCCAACTCCGTCAGCTTGCCGGTGGATGGGTTGATCGCAAAGCCGGTTAGTATAGAGGAATCATAGTTCGACACGTACGCGAACTTGCCGCTGGCGGTGATTCCCATGCCGTTGGGATCCTGGCCCGCCGAAAACGGCGACCCCGCTACCGCGGTCAGCGCGCCGGTACTCGCGTCAATGGAGTAGCCGGAGACGTTACCGGAGCCAAAGTTAGTCACGTAAAGAAACTTGCCACTCGGAGCGATGACGGGGCGAGCCGGCTCCGTACCGGCTGCAAACGGGGATCCAACCACGGCCGCGAGCGCGCCGTCGCTCTGGATTTGAAACGCGGAAATATCGCCGGAACCAGAGTTCGCCACATAGACGTACTCGACGGGGCTAGTTAACCGGCTTTGCGGCTGTAGCGGCTGCGAGCCGGGAGCTTCGCTCGAGCACGCCGCAAAAACAGCAATCCCCAGCGCCGACAATGTGTGGGTAACGAAATGTTTCTGCTGCATGAGAAACCTGTCGCATTTGAGTCCGCGAAGATTTCGATAAAGCGAGCCTAACAATCTCGTATCGAGCATGCCGCGGACCCAGAAACGTGCTCGATTCCGAGCGATCGGGATCTGTGCAATTGGCGATGAATCGGAGCCCCCCTTCAATGTGCGCCGGCAGTTCACTATGCTTCTTTGTACTGCAGCCAAGAGAGCGAAACGGGCGCGAACGATCGGCTAACTCATCGCTCACCCGCGCGCGATTTCGCGTGCTGCGCGTTCGCCCGAGATGACCGCGCCGTTGATGTATCCCATATCGTTATACGATGTCTGCTCCCCGGCAAAGAACACGTTCCCCTCCGGCACGGGTTCGACGCCGGCAAAACGGGTGTATTGCCCCACACGATAGTACGAATACGCGCCGTGGTGCCACGGGTCACGTTTCCAGTCGTCGAGGTACGCGACGCCCGTATAGAGCTTTGCCAAGCCGGGATAGAGACGGTCGAGCTGTCGGACGTACTCGTCTGCGATAGGCTTCGGTGCCGGGCCGTGCGCCGCGCCGGGCAGCACGCCGTGCCGGCCCCCGGGGAATCCGACGAGGATGCCGTATTCGCCCGGCTGTGCCGCCGAGACGTCCCACGACTCCTGATAAGCAAACTGCACGTATGAAGAGCCGTCGTAGTCTTCCTTGTTCCACAGTCGGCGCTTGAACTGCATGTGAAGTTTCGCGTTCGTGCCGAGGTCGAGGTTTTCGATGGCGATTCGCTTGAGCGCTGAGAAACCGGCGTGGCTCAGGTCCACGTTGCGCAGCGTGGTGAACGGGATCGCAAGGCAAAGGCGCTCGGCGACGACGTCGTAGGTTCGGCTGCCCGAAGCAAACGTGCAGCTCACCGATCCGTCAGAGCGCGCGCGCAGTGCAACAAGCGCGGTATCGAGCTCGATCGTCCCGTCGGGGAGCGTCGCCGCCATTCTTGCGGCGAGTTGATCGTTGCCGCCGACGATGTGAAGTGCCTCATCAGTGCCGTCGACGTTTAGCCGATGCGGCCGCTCGAAGCCCAGAAGATAGATAAGGTTCAGCGCGCTCTGTATCTCGGGATCTCCTCCGTATTCGCCGATGCAAGCGTTGGCGAGCAGCGCGCCGATTTTCGACCGGCGGCCGTCGGGCACGTTCGTTTCAATCCACTCGGCAACGCTCGTACGGTCGAGCGCACGCCCCGCTGGCGTCGAGTGGTTGTACTTCGTTGGGTAACCGGCAGCGTGAAGTGCAGCCTGAAGAGGTTTGCGCACGTACGCGAGGTAGTCGTCGCGCGCCTCTGCGACCGTGTACCGTTCGCTGTCGAAGAAGTAGATGTCGTGCCCGGGCTCCTGGCGGTTGACGTTAACGAGCTGCAGTCCGAGCTTGCGGGCGAGGCGCTGTACTTCCACCTGCCCGATGGAGATGAACTCGCCGCCGTGTTCGGCGATCTGACCCTCGGCGAAGTAGTTGCGCAGAGTCCACGTGCGCCCGCCGATGCGATCGTTTGCCTCAAAGATGCGGCTGGCAATGCCCGCTTGCCGTAAACGATAGGCGCACGTTAGACCCGCGACGCCGGCCCCGATGATGATGACGCGCCCGTCGCGAACCGGCGGAATCGCCGAAGCGGACATTCCGGCGAACGTGGAAACCCGCGCGCATCCTGCGAGAGCGCCTGCGGCACCGGCGACAAATGCGGCTCGCGTGCTGCCCATCCCGGATCTAAGTCCGCGTTCGTTCCCGGTTAGCCGGTCGAGCTTAGGCGCCACCGCAGTCGTGCTCGCTATTCATCCCCGCGAACTGTGCGTGTTGACGATAGTCGTAAACGCGAAACACCCGCCCTCTGCCGTCTTTGTCCGGATCGCAGTATGCTGTCGGCGCCGGCCTCGAGATGAAACAAACCTGTACCTTATCACCCGGATGCTCCCGCATCATAATGTCGTTCCCGGGGGTATTTTGGTAATGAGTTACGGCGCTTCGCATGTTCCGATTAGCGGGATCTGATCCTAAGGTGGTATTGAACTCTACGAAAACGCCGCTCTCTTGGAAATCCTGAGCCGTGAAAGTCTTTTGAGAGTCCCCTGTTAGCCGAGGTTCGACGGATCTGACGGTTGTGTCTACGCACGACACGGAGCGATAGTGCCATACTCCTGGAACATACCGTTCGTCTTGCGCCATGGCAATGGGCCCGTTTATCGTTGCCATGGAGAGCATCGTAGCAGCGAGCGCTAGAGTTGCGATCCTCGTGCGGGTGGTATTGGTGACCCACGGCTTGGCCATGCGTTAGAGCCCTCCCAAACGCCGAATTTCTCGCTACATGGATTTCCGCCTTCAGTCAACGAGTTTGATGGAATGTCGCTTTGGGGTGTCATTTAGATGCTCGCGTTTGGCGGCAGAGCGGCGAGTGAAGAGGATGCGGGCCGTTTCGGCACGCACCCTGACAACCTAAGGGGTTAACGTCGCGGCGATACGGAACCAAATGACGAGCCTCGTTTCGCATTCGAAGGAGGGTACCGGCCTGATTCCCACCGCAGCAAGAAGCTAAGCGTCGCGATGCAAACTGTAGAAAGAATACTCGCTGCCTGTGCTGCGCTCGCGCTTATCGGTGCAACACGGCTCGATACCGCTTACGTTAACGGCACGACAGACGGAATTGCGTGGCAAATCGCCGTGCGTTCGGACGGCGCCGCTACGGTCTATAGCGCATACGGCAATAGGTCATTTTACATGCAAGGCGACTTCGTCACTCGCTTCTTCGCGGCCGTCAAGGGCGTACACGACGACGACTGGTCCAGTTTCATATGCCCGCCGCCGCCGCCATTTATGGGATCGCCGATTCGCGTGACTTGGCACGGATGGCCCTCGCCGAACGTCATTTGCACCCCGAAGTGGACAAGCCCCGACGACGACATGTCGGGCACGATCTCGTGGCACTTCATGCAACTCAACAACACCGTCATGGCGATCGTCGTGCTGGCGGGACGGCCCGCGGCGATTCCATGCACGGAGCTTCCGCGGGAAGATCAGCCGCCGGGCTGCGGAAGATAACTGCGCGAAGCGGCCTAATCTCACCGTGGGAGCGTACGGATCTGGTGGTTCGCACGGTCTTCAAAATCGCTGAGGTCGTCGCAAGGCGACTGGTAGGTTCGATTCCTACACGCTCCCGCCATATTTGAGCACGATTCGCCATAACGCCGCATCGCTAGAGTGGGCGGGGCCGACGCTGCGGGTTTTGCCACGCGTCGCAACACGTCGAACCTGCGCATCGCCCAGCTTCGGAAAGACCTCATTTTTGCTTCGTACCAGCGCTGACCGCGACGGCGTACGGAAAAAAGTCGCGCCGCACAATGGTCTTTGTGGGATCGCCGCCCTTCGGGTACGGCCAAATATGCACGTCACCATAATAGGAGTTTCCCGAGACGATTGCGCTATCCTGAATCCAGAACTGCGACGTGTAAGTATTGTCCTGCAATTTGGTCGTATGTTGCAGGCGGCCTCGAGATCCCGAAATGCTGAACTCATAGATGTTTCCGCTGATGTGGTCGCCCACCACTAACTGCTTGCCGTCCCAGCCAAGACCACCGGCAAATGTGATACTTCGATCGATCGTTATCGGCTCGAATGCGGGCTCGCTGGGCAAAAGCGCCGCGAGCTCGAATGTTTGTCCGCTATTGCCACCTTGGCCGTCGACGAACAGATCTCCGTTGTCACCGTAGACGCAGCCGACGTAAGAGCCGAACGCGTTATCCACATAGTACGCGGCTTCGCCGGTTGCTTTCGGATAGATCGCCACGCTCGCGGGACTGCTCCCGTTGATCACCGCAAGGTTGCCCGTTACGGGGTCGACGGCGCATCCCATCGGACGCGCTGCCTTATCGGCTAGTACTTGCTCGGGCGATTTACCGCCGTGGGCGAACTCCTTTAGTTCATCATTAAACGTGTCGGCAACCCAGATGTTGCCCTTCGCGTCGGCGCAGACTCCCTTGGGAAAGTCGAATCCATGTAGAGTCTGAACGAGCTTCCCGCGTGGGTAGCTGAAGACGTCAACCGTGATGGAGTTCGTGACGTACAGGAGGTCTTGAGAAGTCGTCGCTCGTTCCAGCCCTCCGAGCTTCGATCGAGTCGCCACCTGTCCGGAAACCAAATTCTGCGAAACTGCACAGCCCGCTAGAAGCGCCGCAGCCGCCAAACGACCCCACATCGCCGTCCCTCCTTATGCTCGCCACGTTCTATCGGGCGTTCCGCGTACCATTGTGGCAGAGTAGGCGGGGGAACGGGCGGTTTCGAAGGTCGAACCAACACGGTGGATGGCGTTCCAATGACTTATACGGCAAATCGCATGCTCGCGCTGGCCCTTCTGGCAGCCGCTTCCGCGTGTTCGCACTCGTCCGAGATCGCTGTAGGCGAGACTCACACCGTCGCTAGTGCAACGACCCAACGGTCTTCAGCCGACTGGCCATGCTTTGTCGACGAATCCATGTACGAGGTTTGGCTTGAGGACGACGGCGACAGCCAAGAGCAAAATACAATCGAAGAAAACAGCTCGATTTGGCTTTCCGACGGCGACATGGTTAAGGTGCTACAGATTCGTAAGCCGGACGCGCTTCGGGTCGTGATCCTTACCGCGCCGACTTCTGATTACGTCGGGAAGAAGTGTTGGGTCTCCGGCTACAACGGCTCTTTGTTTTCGAGATAAGCGATCTGCTCCAGTAAAGGTCGCAGCTCCTAGATTCGATATCGCAGACGGATCAAGGCCGAGCGCGCCATCGGGTAAGCTTCGGGTACGTATCCGCCAACCCCGTACTGCCATGGTACCGCGGGGGACTGCCCGTTGTTGGTGGGTACGCCGTTGCCGAGTGTGTAGAGGCAGTGTTTGCAATACTGCGCGCCGTAGGCCCGCTCGTAATAGATGTCGCCGCCGGTGTATCCGGGCGGACCGATGAAGTACGGGTTGCCTTGAAGTTGCGTCGGCGTAGCGATGCCAAAGAGATTCACTACGTCGAGCATCGCCGTAACGCGCGGCGAGAGATCCTCCTCGACGTGGAGCGATGCGAGCGTTTGGGGCGTCGTACGCAGCGTATTCGGATCGGCACCCTCACCCGTTCCCAGATTCGCGATATAGGGGTTTGCCGTGGCGTTGTATGGACGCGCCGGATTCCGTAGAAAGTAATAGTTGTACCCTGGATTGACGTAGTTGTCGTTGGGAACCTGTACCGGCTTGCCGTTAACGATTTCCCAGACCATCGTGCCGTTGCCGTACGGATAGCCGCTCTCGTACGAAAGCAGCGGCGTGACGCGTAAGCGATGGCGCAAGAAGTCGAACTCATACGAGGCCGTCGCCGTGAAGTTCGGTATGTAGTTGGCCGGGAAGAGGTGCCCGGCGAGAATCGCCGGCGCGTTGAGGTCGTTGAAGGCAAACTGATAGATGCTCGACGAGAGCGTGTGATTGTAGTTGGCGTTGAGTGTAAATCCCCCGTTGTGCACCCAGAACTCCAGGCCGTGAGAGCGGAGCTGGCCGGCGTTGGTGGGAACGCCGATGGCGTTGGGATTTTCACCGGCATTGAGGGCATCGCGATAGTTGGTCGGGAGCACGTCGATGACGTTCTGCTCCAGCTCGACGAAGTAGGTAAGCCGCACCTGCGTTCGGCCGCCGCGTTCGTAGGAGAAGGCGTAGTCGTCCGAAGTCTCCGGCGCCAGCGGGAAACTCGGGCACTCACTCGCCGGCTCGCACGTGTGCTGAACCTCAAGGGGCAGCGGCGGGACCGAGTTGTGGTCGAAGGTTGCGCGCAATCCGTTAACGCCCGCGAAGGTGTACGCGAGCGCGAGGTGTGGATCGATGGCACCGTCGCCGTAGATGACCGACGGGTTGTCGCTCGTCTGGGCGTGCTGACCAACATAGCGCAGCGAACCCATTGCCGAGAAGTTCTGCGTTACACTCCACGTGTCGCTCACATAAACGAGATATTGATTCAACCGTGGTGCGGCGGTAAGGACCTGCGGGACCGTCGGCACGATCTGGTAGATATTGCTCGCATTGACGTCGTATTGCGCACCGGCTCGAAAGTCCGTCTTGTCGTTGGCTTGGTCCTCGAAGTCGTAGCCGATTCCGTCTTCGCGCTGGTTTTGCGTTGAATAGAGCGAGATTACGCCGTCGGGAAAGGAGAGGTCATCCCATTCGGGGCCGTTGGCGACCGCACCGACCTGCGACTGGAAAAGCTGAAGTCGCCCTAGTGAGTGCTGCCAATCGTGAACCCACTGGAGCTTCTCGACGCTATACGTTCCTCTCGCGATCGAAGGTGTATCCACTTGTTGGTTCGGATTCGCCGGTTCGCCGGGAAACGTCGCGGTGGGGCTGTTAAACGTCGACCATTGCAGTCCCTCATATGGCGAATCATACTGTTGGTATGCCGCCGCGCCGGTGAGAAAGACGGCCGAGAGATCGTCGATCGAAGTAGCGGCGAAATGCACGTTTCCGGCGATTGCGTACTGCGCTCGCGTCTGAAAGCCGAGACCGTACGTACCGCTCTCCGCTGGATAGAACGTGTGGCCGTCGCCGTAGGAGAAATACTCACTGCCGCTCGTTGTCGAGAGCGCATAGCGCCAGCGCAGGTCGGGCGTGGCCTCCTGCGCGGTGAACTTCACCTCGCTAAGCTGCGTACCGATTCCGTCGGCGACGTCGAGAGTTTCCGCTCCCGGATACGTGCCGGTCAGCGGCACTTCGTTGACCACCCCGCCGAGAGCGTTTTGGCTGACGTCGGTGTAACCGCCGAGCGTAACGGTTTCCGAACCAACGCCTGCCGTACCAAGTTGCGCGCCTACGATGTTGCCGCCAGGTTCGGCGATCAGGCCTTGCGGTACGGGGACGGAATCGTAGTCGTAAACGGTGTCTTGCACTTTCCCGCCGCGCACGATCACGTTCGCGAACGAGTCTTGTTGGATGCCTGGGACGTTCGAGATCGCCCCCTGGATCGAGTCGCGCGAATAGTTGGCAAGACCCGACGACGAGGCTTGCGGCGTACCGGCTTGAGCCTGTTGGCTTTGCACCGTGAAGACGTCGCTCGTGCTGCCGATCGCGAACGCTGGCCCCTTGGCTTCGACCTTTGCGATTTCTTTGAGTTTGGCGAGCAACGCCACCGCGAGCCGCGCGTGCTCGCCGGGGAGCACGACGACCGTTGCGCTGCCCGGTTCAAAACCGGCCGCTTCAACGCTGACCGCGTACGTGTCGGGTGCGACTCCGAGAATCGTGAACCGGCCACCGGCGTCGGTGATTCCCGTGTAGCGACCCGATGGCGCGAGCGCCAAGATTCGCGCGTTGACGATCGGTGCGCCAGTCGTCGTTGTAACGGTTCCCAAGATTGCGCCCGTGACGAGCTCGGCGGCGCCGGCGCGTTGAGTGGAAAGCGCTAAGGCGAAAAGAACGCAAAGAAAGCGACTGCGCTTCGGCATGGAACTCGCTCCCAAGCGGCGCGTGATAGTACACGCGTCGCGGTTTTTTTGTCGAGTAAGTTAGGCTAGGGCTGGGAGCGCAGACGGTGGAGCGCGCAGACCGCGCGACTTAACGATTTCTGGGGCGACGTGAGAACAACTCGTGTCCGGATGGGGCATCGACGCGTGCTTCGGCGTCGCCGCGTTCGAGTGCGAAAGCCGCAGGAACGACGTCAGGAGCGAAGCGGCAAACGTTCCGCTGCGCGCGGCAAAGCGAATCGCAGCGCCGAGCATCATCCGAGCGGCGACCGCGATCGTAAGAAATGCCAACACGAGAATCGGAGCGTGAGCGATGACGACCGAGTTTGCGTCGAATGGTGCTAGGCCGCCGAAGTGCGTTTCGTAGCCTTCGATCGCGACGACGGTGATGCACGCTCCGGCGAATGCGGCGACCGCATCGGCCGCGCGGGCGCGCGCATCGTCGAGCTTGCGCACCAGCGGATCGCTCGGCGCGATACGGGAGCTAATGATGTAAGCAGCAAGGCCAAGGGCCAGCGCCAACGTGATTGCGAGCGCCGGTAGGACTCCCTGTTGGTCTACGTCCTTGCCGATGCCGCCCAAAAAACCAAACATCGCGGAAAACTCGGTCCCGGCGTCGGCGAGCACACCGGCTAGGAGTCCGATCGTAATTACGGCCCAGATCCGCACCACGGAATACCGCATTACAGGTTGACCTACGACAACGATCGAGCCGGCCCTCTCAGTCATTGGCGTCACGCTGCGGAAAGGGAGCAGCTGCCTAGGACTGCGGCGGAATCAAAATCCCGATAGGGAGAAAACGGTGCCACATCCACTAGAGCAGGATCCCGAACCACCGTTATAGGTGGTGCCATAGAGCACGCCGTTCAGGTAAAGAAGCGTCGTTATCGGTGTCGCGCCGTCCGAGCCGCCCTCGAAGCTGTAGAGCATCGTTTCTTTGCCGGACGTCGTGACGCGGAAGACCACTCCGCAACCGGCCGTACCGGTGGTTCCAGTGCATGCGGTGCTCTTGCCGCCTTGTTGTGTGGTACCGTAGAGCGTTCCCTTGACGTTGGTCAGCTTTCCGAACGGACTTGCGCCATCGTTCGGAGGACCCTGGAAACTGTGAATGCCGTGGAACTTTCCGGACGTGCTTATGTCGAAGAGGGTCCCGCATCCGCCGTCACATCCTTTGCCGCCGCCCCCGCCTGCCATCCCGTACAGCGCGCCGTTCACGTCGATCAAGCCCCCGTCCGGGAATGCACCGTCCGATCCGCCGGTAAAGCTGTATAGCACCTGCTCCTTCCCGGACGTGCTCACGCTGAAGATCGTTCCGCACCCTGCGGGGCCGCCGCTGCTGTTGGTGCAGGCCGAGCCGCCACCGCCGCCGCCTATTTCAGTCGTGCCGTAAAGCTTGCCATTGCTGTAAAACAAGCTCCCTGTTGGGAAGTCGCCGTCCTGGCCCCCCGCGAAGCTGTGGAGCACGGTTTCTTTTCCGGATGGGGTCACGCTAAAGACGGTGCCGCATCCCGCCCCGCTGGTGCCGCACGTGCCGGTGCCGCCGTCGAGCGTCGTGCCGTAGAAGGTGTCATCAGACTGTACGTAGATCACTCCACCGTAGGGGTCGATGCCATCATATCCGCCTTTGACCGCGGCACCAAAACTATGCAGCACGGTTTCCTTCCCGGAAGTTGTGATCTTGAAGAACGTGCCGAAGCTGTTCTTGCCGCCACCCTGCGTCGTGCCGAAAAGAGCGCCGCTTTTCTCGACGACGCCCCCTTTCGCGTACTGGCCGTCCGGAGTACCTGTGAAGCTGTAGAGCGCGCTTTCGGCTCCTGACGTGCTCATCTTAAAGACGGTCCCGCAACCGTCACCGCTTTGGCATCCCGAATCGCCGCCTCGCTCGGTAGAGCTATAGAATGCGCCGTTCGCTGCGATTAGCGCCTCATTCAACGGGTGAGCGCCGTCCGAGCCGCCAGCGAAGCTGTAGAGCACCTTTTCCGTAACGCCGTCCGGCGCTGTGAGCGAGCGGCTTACCGATGAAGGCATAGAGGAAGAGAGACCGTTGTTGCCTCCGCCGCAGGCGGTTAGGATCCCCGCTGCAAGAAATGCGGCGACAAGAGTGCTTGTTGAAATGCGCATTGCTGCTGAACCTACTCTCTGTGGGCGTCTGGACAGGCGAATCTCAGGCCAGGATGCGCCCTCTTGCTAGCTTTGTCAACAGAACGACGTTTCCCTAATGAATCGCAACGCCGGCCGGATCCGACAGGCCGTTTTTCGAGCCAAGCGTCGTGTACGATGAACCCGACGGATACTTGTCGACGAATACCTCGGCCTTCACGACGTCCGCAACGAACAAGAGCTTGTTCATTTTGTTCAATCCGACGTGGAACGGTTCGCTGAAGCCCGTGATCGATGAGCTAACCGACGAGTAGGGTGGTTTGATGATGTCGACCACCCCGGCAGTTTGGTCGCAGGCGACCACGTCGCTCTCCTTGTCGAGGACCATCCCGCCCGCGTAGCCCAGGGTGACTCCCAAGACCGTTCCGGCGCAGTGCCCGAGGCCGCCCTTGTACTCGACGATGTTCGCCCCGCCACTGGAATTGTTGTATGACGCGAAAACGTCGCCGTGCTTGTCAACCGCAACGCCGACCACGGAACCGCCAGGTTCGCACTGGTCCTTGATCTTGTTGCTATTCTGAGCGTACTCTGTAACTGTTCCAGAGCCTGCGCCGTCGTCATAGTCGGCGACCAGTACGTCACCCTTCGTGTCGGCCGACACGTCGACTGGGTCGATCAACCCGGCCGAGTACGTGAAGCTCGGCGACGTGCCATTGGGCGCGTACTCCGCAACGTCGATGGCGGCATAGTCCGCGACGTAGAAGTTACCTTTCCCGTCGTACCAATCCCCATCGGGGCGAATCAGGCCTTTCGAGATAGTGCCCGTTGCCTTACCGGTTTTGCTTAAAATTTCAACCGCGCCCGTCCCGAAGTCGGAAACGGCCAGCTTCTTGAGCCCGAGCTGGATGGCGTCGGGGTGCAGGTTGAGTCGGGTCATGGGCTGTCTGTACTGCGTTTGCAGCGCGACCCCGCTCGCATTCTGAACGTTCGTTGAAGGCGTGCTCCGCATGTCGGCGTCGCTGCAACCGCCTAAGAGTGCGGCCAATGTGACGGCCGCGATGAGTTTAAACACCCCGGCGCTCAATGTGAAACGATCGGGATGGTCATCGTATGCTGTTTCGACACGGTATGGGATCTCCGATGGTGAGGCGTATACGAGGGCACGAGGCTGATCTGAGTTGAATAATTCAACCCCGGGAAAGAGCCGGAAAGTGTCTGTTGGTTGCCGTTGTTGTCGTAGGCAGTTATCGTGGAGCCGCTACGCCCTCCGCCCGAGTTAACTACATAGATTAACCCGTTGTTCGGATCGTACGCGATGCCAGAGGGAAAATTGATTCCCGACCAGGAGCCGGAGAGCGTCTGTGGATTGCCGTTCTCGTCGAACGCCAGAATGGATGAATAATATGATACCTGCGCCACATAGATAAAGCCATTGCTCGGGTTGTACATGATTGCGTCCGGTCCGTGCGTAAGTCCCGGGAAAGAGCCCGAGAGCGTCTGCAGGGTTCCGTACTGATCGTATACGGTGACGGGCGCTTGGCCGCAGCAACCATAATTTGTATTGTAGAGGAATCCATTATTCGGATCGTATGCGATGTCGTTCGTTTGGTACGCCCCGAAAAACGAGCCCGAGAGCGTTTGCTCGTTACCGCTCTCATCGTATACCGTAATGCCGCCGTAGTTGCCGTTTCCAAGTTGGTAGTTGGTGACGTAGAGGAGGGAGTTGCTCGGATCGTACGCGATTCCGTACGGATCGCCGAGGTTCGGGAACGCCCCCTGCTGGAGCGTCTGTTGGTTTCCGCTCGTATCATACGCGTTAATAACTTCGCTGTTGTTGCCCATACCCACGTAAAGGAGCTGATTACTGGGGTCGTACGTGAGGCTACTTGGGTAGTACAATCCGGGGAACGATCCGGAAAGCGTCTGTTGGTTCCCCTGCTCGTCATATACCGTGATCGTCGCGTTCCCGCCGTTTGCCACGTACAGCAACTGTGGGCCGTAGGAACCATGTTTCACGTGCTTAGCGTGCCTGGCCGGTATTACACCGCTCGAGGTTGGCACGCTACCGCCGCAGCCCGCGAATACGGCGACGACTGCGCAAGCGCCTAAAACGTAGCTAGCCTGTTTCGAAAATCGCATTTGCTTTAACCCGCCTCTCAAGTCGGACTGCCTATTGCAGCTTCCGCGCAGAGCTTCTCTCTACCGAGTTGCGCCTCAGGCGGCTTGCTTTCAAGCAAAAAAGCCGACAGGCCGGTTGGCTGCATGAGAGGCTGGAAGTACGACGAAAGTCTGGTTCTACCTCGACGGACAGCCAGCCACACGGCTGGGAATCTACCAGGCCAAGTTCTCAAGGGCCGTAATTCGGCCAGGGCTCGGCTGGTTGGCGCTTTCCGAACTGGCGGCCGGTCGCTCCCTTAGCGGAGGGCCGCGACCCCTACGGCGCCCGAGAGCACGATTAACAGCGGCGCATTGATTTTGGTGCGAAGCATCAAGACCACGACGGCGGCGCTGGTTAGGTAAGCTACAACCGACGATGGCGCCCCGCGACCGATCGTCCAGACGCTCGACCAGACCAGGCCAACTATTGCCGGCGCAAGCCCACGTGAGATGATTGCGCGCCAGGGTGATGCTGAAAAACGCGCCTCCAGCGAATCGAAGCCGATCATGATGAGGCTCGACGGTAGGAACATGGCCGCGGTCGCGACCGCCGCTCCCAACAACGGGTTTTGTGGCAGCGCCGCATATCCGATAAGCGCCGCGAAGATCGTCGTCGGGCCCGGCACGAGCTTGCCGATCGTATAGAACTGGGTAAACTGCTCGGAACTGACCCACCGGTACGTCGTAACGGCATCGGTATGCATCTGCGGGATGATGCCTTTCCCGCCACCGAAACCAAGAACCGAGAGCTGCGAAAAAACCGAGAGGAGATGGAGCAGCGTTCCCATTTACTGCTACGCTTCGGTTCT
>JABCZE010000005.1 GCA_013289785.1 Vulcanimicrobiota bacterium
GTCGTGGCGAACTTCGCAAGCCGGTACCCGTCGGTCGCGACCATCGTCAGCGCGTTACCCTCCACTTCCAGCAGAGTACCCATCAGCACCGCACCTCGAGCCTCTTCGCTCGACGCGGCAAAAATCATCGCGTCGATGCCGTCGCGGAACCGCTTGCCGGCAATCGTAAAGTGCGATCCGCGAGCGGCGGCCGGCAACGGCGGATATTCGTCGGCGGGCAGGGCGTGGAAGTCGTAGTTGCTGCGGTCGCACTTCACGCTGGCTCGAGTCGGCGTGCCGGTTACCTCGAGCGTACCGGGAGCGAGATTTCCGAGATAGCTGGCAAAGAGCTTCGCCGGCACGGTCACCGCGCCGCCCTCGGTCACCTCGGCCGGAAAGGCGTGTTCGAACGTCAGCTCGAGATCCGTCGCGCGTACCGCTATTTTCTCGCCTTCGGCTTGCAGCAAGACGTTCGAAAGGATCGGGACCGTCGTGTGCGCGTTGACGACCTTGCTGGCGGCTCCGACGGCCGCGGCGATGTCTTTTGTGGTACAGGCGAATCTCATTGGTTCCACCGTTGGGCGTGTGAGGGCGTTTTCCTAGTAGAATAATACAAGAGACGCAGCAGCAGTAGTGCGGTGTAATCTGGGGAGAACTCCGGTTTAACCTTACGTGGCGCGGGTTTTTCGCGTGGGATAAGCTGTGGACCGGACGCGGCGAACCGTGCACTTTTCCACGACACCTAAGCTACGGGTGATTTATCCCTGTGGGTACCCCGAACCTGTGCACGGTTGTCCCCTGCGTCCCTAGGTCAGGGGTTTTGGCACATTGCGATCAGCTGGCGAATCTTGTTCCGGTAAGCTTCGTCCCGCTGCATCTGGTCCTTGATCTTGTCGCGCGCGTACATGACCGTGGTGTGGTCCTTCTTGCCAAAGTCGCGTGCGATCTGCGGCAAGGAGTAGTTCGTCAGCTCCGTTGCGATGTACATGGCGATCTGACGCGGCGCCGCCAGCCGTTGATCGCGCCGCCCGTTGTCCATCTCTTTAACGGTCAGCCCGTGCGCGCCCGAAACGGTTTCCTTAATCTTCGAAATCGTTATCCGGTGCAGCGGTACTTGCGCGACCGCGCTCTTGAGGACGTCGGCCGCAAGGTCGGTCGTAATCGGCGCCTTGGTGAGCGACGCGTAAGCGATCACCCGAATCAACGCGCCTTCGAGCTCTCGAATGTTGGACGGAATAACCTTAGCGATAAACGACGTCACTTCGACGGGTACGGGAATGTTCTCGCTCTCCGCCTTTTTGCGAAGGATCGCCTCGCGCGTTTCGAGATCGGGCGCTTGGATATCGGTCAGTAAACCCCACTCGAATCGCGAGCGCAAGCGTGCTTCGAGCGTCTGAATCTCTTTGGGCGGACGGTCCGACGAGATGATAAGCTGGCGGCCCGATTCGTGCAGTGCGTTAAACGTGTGAAAGAACTCTTCTTGCGTCGTCTCCTTGCCGGCGAGGAACTGGATGTCGTCGATGAGCAGCACGTCGACCTGACGATAGCGATTGCGAAACTCGGGGGTCCGATTGTTCTGTAACGCGATGATGAACTCGTTGGTGAACTTCTCGCACGTGAGATACACGACGTTTGAAGCCAAGTTATCTTGGATGACGCGATGACCGATCGCGTGCATCAAATGGGTCTTTCCTAAACCGACGCCGCCGTAGAGAAAGAGCGGATTATACGCGTGAGCCGGCGCGCCGGCGACCGCCTGCGCGGCGGCATGGGCAAACCGGTTGGAGTTCCCGACGACGAACTCTTCGAAAGTATAACGTGCATTAAGGTTGGCTGTTCGAAACTCCTCAAGCGGATGCGATGCAAAAGGCGCAGCCCCGCGGGTGTTTTCCGCCGGATCGGCGACCGAGAGCCGCAACTCGATATCGGTGCCGAACAGTTCGCTCAGCATCCCGACCATCTGATGACGTAGCTTGCTTCCTATCCAGTCTTGAGCGAACTTGCTGTGCACCGCGAGGTGCAGCTCGTTGCCGTGAAAGGAGATAAACCGAATGGGTTTGATCCACATTTCGAAGACGGGCTTCGAAAAGGTTCGTTCCAAGGTATCGAGTGCGGATTGCCAGAGCTCATTGGAGATGTCCGAATTGACCGCAAGCGCCATCATCTGCCCTCTTTACGTTGTTCTGCGCCACCCCCGTGAGGGGCCAAAGGGTTGGCTTAATCAAGCCGCGCTCCTCTGGGGTTTATGCACGATCTTATACACTTATCCACAGATCGCCAGGAATGGTTTTTCCGCGATTTTTCCGGAATATGAACCGGGCCGGTCGGCCGCGTCGAGAGGCGAGATAAGCGTGACGCCATATGGCTCGCAACCCCGCCGGAGGACCGTGGAAAAGGGGCTTCTCCACAGGCCTGTCCACAGGTGTGGAGAGGAAGGGTCGCGGCCCCTTTTATTCAGGGCCTTTTGGCTCTCGCGGCTCGGATGCTACCTGGTCGATCGCTTGCTGAAACAGGTTTCCGCGGATTTTGGCCCGCTTTATTCTCAGTGCCGCATTAGCGGTAGTGATGCGTCGTTGCCCAAATAAAAGCTGCCAGGACGACGAGAAGCGTTGTCCCGCAGATCATTCCCACAGCGACAACGATGGCGGTCGGCAAGCTCATAGTAACCTCCTTACCTGCCTGACCTCCTTACGGATCGGACGCTTTCCAGGTTTCGATGCCCAGCACCAAAAGGGACCGCTACCGAGAGGAAGGGTAGGCTCAGGTTGAGTTGGGCTAGGGGGCGCAAGGAGTGAACTCGGGGCCGAGCAGATAGCCGATCCAGAGGATCAAGCCTAGTAGTAGCAGGGCCACCGTTCCGTTTGCGTACTGGTCGAGTCTGAAGCGGACGAGATAGCCGATCCCGAAGGCGACCAGGAGGATCGGTACGATTGCGAACCAGTAGGCGACGAATCCCAAGATGGGCACAACCAAGGCCGCAAATAGGCCACAGACCGCATGAGACCGCAATCCCCATCCGAAGAAAAAGGCACAAATGAATACCGCCGCCATCGCTGCAGCGATAAAACCGCGCTTTACCGGGTCGCCCCTCGCACGCATTTTGCCTCGCCTTCAGGGAGCGGTGTTGTAACTCTTCCATGCCTAGGTGCCTGCGCAAGCCAGCCTCCGGTGCTCCCCTGGCCGCGCCCTCAAACCAGACGCGCGTAGTTCCAGCCTTGCTTTTTGGGCGGCCTTTGGTACAATGGCCCGGCTATGTTCGAGTTAGATCTTCAGCTTTTTGCCTCGAAAAAGGGCGCCGGCTCGACGCGGAACGGCCGCGATTCCAACTCCCAGCGGCTGGGCGTCAAGCGCTTCGGCGGCGAGCACGTGATCGCCGGAAACATTTTAGTCCGCCAGCGGGGAACGCGGTTCTATCCCGGCACCAACGTCGGTTTGGGCCGCGATCATACGCTCTTTGCCCTGACTGATGGGATTGTCACCTTTAGCGTCAGCCGCGACCGTCAGCACGTCTCGGTGCTGCCGGCCGCGTAACGCCGTCCGCCCGTCGTGCATCGGGGCCGTTAGGCCCCTTTTCTTTTTCCGGCGAAGGTAAGCGCCGTGCAGTTCATCGACGAGGCCGAGATTGAAGTGGCCGCGGGCGACGGCGGCAACGGCATCGTTGCCTGGCGTCGCGAGAAATACGTTCCGAAGGGCGGCCCCGCCGGCGGCGACGGCGGTCACGGCGGCAGCATCTACCTCGAAGCCACGCCCGAGCTTTCGACCCTCGTCGAGTTCCGGTTCAGACGCGGTTTCTCGGCCGAATCCGGGAAGGCCGGCGGAACCTCGAAGAAGTCCGGCCGAAGCGGGACCGATCTGACGATCGCCGTTCCGGTTGGAACGCTGGTCTACCGCCGGCTCGGCGACGCGCCGGAAGCGCTGCTCGCCGATTTGGCGCAGGCCGGCACTCGCCTCGTGGTAGCCAAAGGCGGTCGCGGCGGTTTGGGCAACCAGCACTTCGCCACGAGCGTTCGTCAAGCGCCGCGATTTGCCGAACACGGCGAACCCGGCGAACGCGCGCATTTGCGTCTCGAACTGCGCCTGCTCGCCGACTGCGGAATTATCGGCGTTCCCAATGCCGGCAAGTCTACGCTGCTCTCCGTCGTCTCGTCGGCGCGCCCAAAGATTGCCGATTATCCTTTCACGACGCTCGAACCGCAACTCGGCGTCGTCCGAATCTCCGACGAAGAGTCGTTCGTCATGGTCGACGTCCCGGGTTTGGTTGAAGGCGCGCACGAAGGGACGGGGCTCGGCGATCTCTTCCTCAAGCACGTCGAGCGCACGCGCATCTTGTTGCACTTGCTCGACGGTTCGAAGCCGTTGCCGGAGATTCTCGCCGACAAAGAAATCATCGACGCCGAGCTGCTCGCATGGAATCCACGTCTGATCGACAAGCCGATGCTGGTGGTGCTCAATAAACTCGATTTGCCCAACGCGCGCGAGTCCTTGCCGGAGTTGCGCCTACGTTTTCCGCAGCTCCACGCAATCAGCGCGGCAACCCACGCGGGCGTGCGAGAGCTGATGCTCGACGTATGGCGCGCGATCGAATCGGCACCGATGCCGGCGATCGTCGCGCAAGAACCGGTGCGCATCGAGTTGCGCGATCCCGACGCGTTTTCGATCGAGCGGGGCGACGGCGGCGAGTTCGTCGTGACCGGCGAGCGCATCGAACGGCTTGCGGCGATGACGGACTTCGATACCGATGAGGGTATGGCTCGTTTCGAACGTGTGTTGGGAAAGATGGGCGTCGAGAAGCGTCTGGCCGAACTCGGCGCGCAGCCGGGGGATACCGTCCGAATCGGGGCGTACGAGTTTACCTACTCATGAGAATCGGAATCTTCGGCGGAACGTTCGATCCCATTCACAACGCGCATCTGTTCGTCGCCGAATCGGCGCGCATATTGGAACGGTTGGATCGGGTGCTGTTCGTCCCAACCGGCAATCATCACTATCGCGACGAGCCTCGTGCCGATGCAGCGCACCGCTGCGCGATGATCTTGGGCGCGATCGCGAGCAATGCGGGCTTTGCGCTCGACGACGCCGATTTGCGAGCGAGCGCGACGGGGTATACCGCCGATCTGTTGCCCCAGCTGCATGCAAAATACCCTCAGGCCAAGCTGACGTTCGTCATCGGAGCGGACTCGCTGGTAAATACTGCTTGGATGCGCTTCGACGAGGTGCTGCAGTCCTTGGAACGGTTCGTGATCGCGCCGCGCCCCGGCGTCCGAGCCGATGCGCTGGCGCGCGTGATCGCCGCGGTCCCCGCACCGCTGCGCGAGCGAGTCAGCACTTTGAACCTTCCGGAGATTCCGGAGTCGGCGACTCTGGTCCGGACGTTAATTTCTCAGGGCCGCAGCATCCGGTATCTCGTTCCCGAACCGGTCTGGCAGTACATCGTGGCCCATCGGTTGTACGGATTCGATGCCGGTGAATAGCCGTCCCATGCTGCTGGCCGCCTTGATCTGCGCGTCATTTAGTGCGTGCGCAACCGCACAGGCGCCGGACGACGCCGCAGTGTGCTCGGCGTATTCCGCGCAACGCTCCGGCGTCGAAGTCGTCGCACAGGGTAGGGTCACGCGGATCTTCGGAATCCAAGCCGGTCGTAGCAGCCCGCACGAGGGCTTTCTGTTTCGACTCGATTCGGGCTGCGCTCTCGTCGTGCGCGTAGAGTCGAATACCGATTTTACCGGTGCGATCCCGCTCTCGATCGGCCAAAGCGTTTTGGTTAAAGGCGAATACGAATACTATCCGCTCGGCGGCGTTATCCACTGGACGCATCGCGACCCGCGCGGTCGCCATGAAAACGGATACGTCGACGTCGGCGGCACGATGTATTACTAAAAACCGGTGAATGGGAGAACGCCCCTCTCGCGGATCGTCCTTGCCAGCGAATCTCCTCGCCGGCTGGAACTGCTGCGCTCGCTGGGTCTGATCGTCGAGGTGGCGGCGAGCGGCTACTCGGAGCTGCCGGTGCCGGGCGTTTCGCCGGCCGGCCTTGCCTCGTATCACGCGAGCGAGAAACTTCGCGCGGCTCTGGAGCTGCAGCGCCGGCCGCTCGATGCCCCAGTTCTTGCCGCCGACACGGTGGTAGATCTCGACGGCTTAGCGCTGGGCAAACCGTTCGATCTACGGGACGCGGCTCGAATGCTGGAATCGCTCTCGGGACGCGAGCACGTCGTTCATACGGCGTTTGCGCTGGCGGTGCCGGGCGTCGAGCAATGGGTGCAAGAGCGGTCTTCGACCCGCGTGCGGTTCTATCGGCTGGAAGCGTGCGAGATCGCCGACTACCTGGCAACCGGTGAGCCGCTGGATAAAGCCGGTGCCTATGGCATTCAAGGGCGCGCCGCGTCGTTGGTCGAGGCGATTGAGGGCGACTTCTACACGGTCATGGGTTTGCCACTGGCCCGGGTAGTGCGAGCGCTGCGGGGGTTGGGATTTACGCTTCCAACCACGAAATAGCCGTCGCCACGAACTAGGTTGGGAAGCGGAGCAATCATCTTCACGTATAGAGACGAACGAAAACTCTTCGCGCTGATCGGAATCATCATCGTCGCAGGGCTGCTCGCGCTGCTTCAGATTGGTGCGCAGCGTGCCGGTACCGCGAGCCCCATCTCGACGGTCGCGAGTGCGTTCTTTGGCGTGGCGGAGACCGCAATCTCGGCGATGATCGGCGGCATTCGCAGTTTTGGTGCGGCGATTGTGGCGCTGCCTGGGCTCGAAAGCGACGTGGCGCGGCTGCGCACCCGCAACGAGCGGCTGGTCGAAGCGAACGACCGGCTTTCGGAGCTCGCGGCAGCGTACGCGGCGCAAAGTGCGGTGCGCCCCGTGGTGGACCTCTACCACGGCATCGAGGCGCGCGTCATCGGGTTTCCGCCCGAAAACGAAGCTCGCGCGGTGACGATCGACAAGGGTTCGTTAGCCGGCGTCCGATCCGATGAGGGCGTCCTCGCGGCGGCCGGTGTAGTCGGTCACGTCGTTGCCGTGGCTCCGATGTCGAGCACGGTCGTGCTCGTCACGGATTATACCAGCCGAATACCTGCCGTCGTGCGACGCGGGCGCTGGTGGGGAATCGCGCGCGGAAATCTCACGAGCGTGGTCGACGACTATATCGAGCAGGATGCGCCGTTGCACGTCGGCGACGTCGTCGTGACCGGCGAAGGCCGCTCGTTCCATTCGGGCGTCCCGATCGGCACCGTGACGCAAGTTGAGCGCGGCACCGCGACGCTCTATCAAACCGTCGTGTTGCGGACCTCCGTCGATCTTGGCGCCCTCGATCGCGTTGTCGTCGTTCCGAAGTAAACCCCACGTCGCGCCGTTTGCCGGACCGCCATGGTACGCGGCGGCGGCATGGCTCGCGTCGGCAATCGCCGCGCAAGCCACGTTCGTGCACGCTCTCGCTATTCGTGGCGTGGCTCCGAGCTTCGTCTTGGTCGTGGTCGTCTGGTACGCAATCCGCGTCGACGCGCGCCGTGCCGCCGTTTACGGCCTGATCGCGGGACTCTGCGAAGACGCGCTGTCGGCCGGAACGGGAGCGGCCTGGATGATTTCGACCGGCATCAGCGCCGTCATCGCAAGCATGCTGTCGCGCGGGTTCTTTTCAGATTCCGTTCCGCTGGTCGGTGGCGTCACGGTGCTCGCGACGCTGCTGCGCGCCCTGATTTTTTGGGCCGCTATGGCGCTGGGCGGATATCCCGCAGGCCTTGGTGCGATGCATCTGCGTCAAGCGCTCTTCGAAGCTTTCCTCAACGGCGCGATCGTCATCGCGGCCATGCTCGCCGTGCGTCGTTTCGAAGCGCGGCGGTGATGCAGCGGCGCGACCCTCGAGCACCGGAGTGGCGTCTTCCAGCGTGGCGGCTAGCGGCCTTCGTGGCGATCGTCGCGATCTCGCTGTTCGCACTGGCAGCGCGAATCGTCCAGATACAGATCGTCGACGGCGCAACGTATCGCGCGCGGGCGCTCGCGAACCGGATCCGCCTCATTCCAGTGGCGGCGCCGCGCGGAATTATCGCCGACCGTTACGGCAGAGTTCTTGCGCGCAGCCGTCCCTCGTTCGTCGTTGCGCTGATTCCATCAGAGGTCGACGACGTCGACGGCGAGCTGGCGTCGCTGGCTCAAATCGTCCATCTGAGTAAAGCCTCGCTCTGGGCGCGGCTGCTGCATCATCGCGGTTTGGATTATTCCAGTTTTGCGCAAGTCGCCGCCAACGAACCGTACGGGCCCGTCGTGCTTGCAACGGGCTTGCCGGTGCCGGCGGTAGCCCGGCTCTCGGAGGTGCTCGCGGACCTTCCCGGAGTCGACTTCGAGGTTCAGCCGATTCGCGACTATCCGCAAGGCGCTTTGGGTTCGCATCTCATCGGTTACGTCGGGGCGATTACGCAGGACGAGTTCGAACGCCTCAAATCCAAGGGCTACTCGCCCAACGACGTAATTGGTAAAGACGGCCTGGAGTTTTCGTATGACGACTATCTGCGCGGCACGCCCGGCGGCGAACGCGTCGTCGTCGATGCGGCCGGTGCCGTCGTGTCGAACCTGCGGCTCGGATCGAAACCCGCGTTGCCGGGCGATACGCTGGTGACCAACATCGATTGGAAACTACAGCGCATCGTCGAGGTGGCGCTTTCGGACGGGTTGCGCGCCGCCTCACGAGGGCGCAGGCTATCCGGCGCGGTCGTCGCGGAGGACCCCTGGACCGGTGGTATCTTGGCTCTTGCAAGCTATCCGAACTATAATCCCAACGACTTCGCGGGCGATCGCTGGAAGCGCGTGACGTTCGATTTGAGCGATTCGTCGCAGCCGCTTTTCGATCGCGCTATTGCCGCCGCGACGCCAACCGGTTCGACGTTCAAAATGGTTACCGGATCGGCTGCGTTGACCGAAGGCGTGGTAAAAGTCGATCAGGTCATTGACGACACCGGCGGCTGGGACTGCGGCGGCTATTACGCGCGCGACATCGCGGCCGGCGGCCTCGGGGACACGACCTTCGTTCCAGCGCTTGCGGCCTCGAGCGACGGTTACTTCTTTCGCTTAGCTTGGTGGTTGGGCAACACGCGCTTGCGCAAGTACGCGTTGGCGTTCGGGCTCGACGCGAAGAGCGGCATCGATCTTCCCGGCGAGAACGAGGGGAACTGGCCGACAAATGCGTGGGAGATGCGGGCCTTCGGCGTTCCCATGGAACCCAGCGATGCGTGTTTCTTGGGCATCGGGCAGGGCGCGATGCAAGCGACGCCGCTGCAGATCGCCAACGTGGCCTCTACCGTGATTAACGGCGGTACGCTCTACCGGCCGCAAGTCGTGCGCGAGGTGCGCGATCCGAGCGGCGGGCTCGTCGTTCGATTTGCTCCACGCGTCATTCGCCAGGTTCCCGTCACCGCGTCGGCGCTTGCCGCCGTACGCGACGGGATGGCGAAGGTGACCGGTCCGGGCGGCACGGCGTATGGTTTGGCGATCGACGGATTACCGTATTCGGGTAAGACCGGCACGGTCGAAACCGCGGGCGGGAACGGTCCGAACACCACGTGGTTCGTCGCGTGGGCGCCGACGGTCCACCCACGCCTGGCGCTGGCCGTCTTCGTCGACCGCAGCGGGGGCTACGGTGCTACGGTCGCCGCTCCGATCGCGCGTCAGATCTTGGTTAAGTACTTCAACAAGAAGCCGTAGCCGGCTGAGCAACGCCGGTCACGCGAGCAGCTCTAGGCTCGCGGCGATACGATCGGTGCGCCCGCCGGGGTTCGCCGCAAAGAAGCGTTCCAGCGGCACCGTGCTCCCCGCCGTCGTGAGCGCGTGAGCCGCCGCCAAAGCAACGGCTTCGCAGGGGTCGTCGAGCGCGCGTTCGAGCAAACGCAACGAGGACGGATCGTCGAGCGCGGCAACTGCAAAAATGAAGTCGCAACGCTCCGCGTCGGAAAGGTTGCCGAACTCGGCGATCAACCCGTCGGCGTCGCCCTGAGGCCGGCGGCGAGCGCGCGCGTAGGCCAGCGCAGCGATCGCCGCGATCAGAACTGCGAGAACGAGTGTTGCGGCGAGTGCCAACGGCCTAAACTGTCGAGTGCAGCGAAGCGATCATTGTATCGAGTGCGGCATCGAGCCGCGAATCGGAGCGATGTTGCAGCGCATCGATGAACTCGTTGCCTTCGGAATCCTCGAAGTCGTCCAAGACTTCGATTAAGTGCGCGCGGTAGTCCGCCCAATACGGCGTTTCGCTGGGCAAAAGCCGTGCGAGCGCAGCCCACGGGAGCGCCGTTGCAAGTTGGGCTTGGAGCATGCGCTCCGCGAGATCTCGCAGTTCCATCGGATCGAACGTGCCGCGCAAAGTAAGTGCGGCGGTCGGAGACTCGGCCGGCACGCCGCGCGCGGTACCGGCCTCGCGCACCAGGCGTTCGAGCGTGGCGTGCAGCGATGGCGTCTCGATGTCGCGCGCCGTAAGAACGTACAGCGGCAAGCGAAGTTTGATGAAGAGACGATCGAGCTCCTCGCGCAGCAGTTCCCGCGCGGGCTCGAGCGCCCGGCAGTGGGCGTCACCGACGCCCTCCGGAAGAAAGGCTCGCAGGGCAAATACATGCGTGATCAAGCCGCTAAAGCGAGCTTCGCGTAAGAGGCGTAGCGTGCGGTTGAGACGTTCGGGCGTAAACGCCGCGATCGTTCCAGTGACATCGGTCCGAGCCGCCTCGAAAACCTTGATTTGCAAGTCGTCGACGTCGTCATCGCGCCCAGCCGAGAGTTGCGCGCGCGGCTGAGCGCCGTTTACGTCGGCCACCGGCGTCGCCGGAGGCAGCTGAAGATACCGCTCCTCCGGAAGCGCGCGCTGGTGACTCGCGAGAGCTGGTCCGAGCATTCCATCGAGCCCGAACGGCAGCCCTGGGATCGCGTTGGCAAAGATCGGCGTCGCACGCACGCGTAGTTCGGCCGAAGCGATCTCATCGTCGCGTTCGCCGTCGTAGCGGATATGCGCGACGAGCGCGATCGAGGTACCGGCAGGCGACGCGTTGTGAACGACGCTGCACCAGCGAATCGTTGCTTCGACCCCGGGATCGACGTCGTTGAGAACGATTCCGCGCGTACCGGCAAATGGCGGGACCGCTCCCGAGTCGCGGATTGGGACGTCGTTGACCGTCGTGGAGTTGGGAACATAGATCAGCGATTCCGGCGTGGCGATCGTAATCTGCGCGACGCGCGCGGTTCCGTCGCCGCCGTTACGAACGTGCAGGAACCATTCCACGGTTTCGCCGGGGTCGACTGCATCGGCGGGCTCGCTGTGCAAGTTGCCGGTCGTAAAATCCGGCTCGGCGCTCGTGGCGATGGTCAAGCGCTCCAGCGGCACCGGCAGCACTCCGTCCGCGGTAAGTAACCCGTCGACGGTAACCGGCCAATCCTTGGCCAGCCCACGCAACAGCCGCAGTCCCAAGCGCGCTCGAGCATGCGCCGCCGGCGCCAGTTCTCCGAAGAGCAGTGAGGATTTCTCGCGCGTCGCTCCGTCGACGCTTTCCATTCGCGCCTCCGGCGAGACGTAGCAGCGCAGGGTGACGTTGTGCGCCGTATCGGTACCAACGTTGGTCACGACGACGTCGACCTCGGCGAGCTGATTGGGGCGCAATACCGATTGGGCGCCCAGTTCGAGTCGCGACGTTTCGCGGTCGAAGGCCGGATGCGAGTCGACGCGCCAACGCGCGTCCGTCAAGTGCGTCTCCCCGAGCTCGCGCGTGTGCAAGCTGGCACCAATCCGTAGTTCGCTCGCGTTGGCAAACGGGGAAGGTACGCGGGCCTTCACCGTAAGGCGTCGCGTCGCGTAGGCCTCGATCGTTCCCAGCTCGGCCGTGTCCGCGGGCGAGTCGGCTGACCGCCCCTCGAGCACGAGCCGGCGGCCGCTTTCGAAGACGGCCACGTCGTCGAGTGCCGGCTCGATGCGAATGTGGAGCACGCAATCCCGAGCATCGGCGCTGCCGTCGTTTGCAAGCACGATGGCCGCTTCGAGGCCGCTTCCAGGAACCGCGGACGCACTGCCTACGCGGGTCAGCGCGTCGTATCGCGGCGGAAAGCACGGCTCCGAACACACTTGAAGGTCGCACTGCAGGCGCCGCGATGCGGCCGGCGGCGCTTCCCAATCGAGCACCGCGGCCGCGCTCACAACGCTCTTATCGGGGAGAGGCGTCGTAAGAACGGCTTGCGCGCAGAGCGTTACGCTTTGGCCGGCGTCGATTGCGCCGAGCGCAAATCGCAGCGGCTCTTTGCGCCGCTCGCGCAACGGCCGTCCGTCGATCGTGGCCGCCCCGCGCACGAAGATCAGGTGCTCGGAAAGTTCGAGCTGGGCGCTCACACGTTCGGCCGCGGCCGTTCCCGCATTGAAGGCCCGCAGCGTTATCCGTACGGGTTGCCCTGGGCGAACGTCGTCCGCCGGGTCGGCGGAGAAGGTCGTGCGATCGTCGCCGAAATCGGGAGCCGATACGACCGTTAACGACGCAGGTTCGAGTGAAAAGGCCGGCGTCTCTTGCGAAGCCACGTGGGCTTTGGCGACGAGCTGCGTTCCACCGGGCAGCGGCGCGTCGATGACGACCCGGTAGACGAGGGTTGCCGAAGCGCGCGCCGGCAGCGAGCGCAGCACCACGGGTGCGTGCATCCGGTCGAAGGCTGCGCCGAGCTCGCGCTCGGTCTCGCGACCGTTGATCCGCGCCGACCCGGCAATATAGGACGTATGCTCGGGGATCGGCGAGACGACGACGACGTCGCGAGCCGTCGACTCGCCGGCGTTGTGAATCCGAACCGTCACCGCTGCCTGCGAGCCGGGAACCGGGTCGCGCACGGACTCCATCGCGATACCGGTTAAAGCGTTGGCCAGCTGAGGCTTGCTTCGCGCAACCAACCGTACGACGTTCGAGCCGATGCACGGCAGCTCGAAGGAGGCAACCGCCGCCTGCAACTCGATCGTCGTCCCGTTTTCGATTGCTCCGGCGACGCTGTATGCAATCTCGATTCGTCGCTCTTCGTTCGGAAGCACGTCGCCGACGTGAGCGCCGGCGCGCGCAAGCAGGGGCGAGTTGCCGAGCTCGTCGTCGAGCTCGCTGCCATCGAGCAGACCGCTGCCGACCAGATAGACGAGCCCGTCGGGAACGTTGAAGCGAATCCGAACGCCGGTTGCCGGCGCGCCGCCGTGATTGCGGAAAGTGAACGTCGCCCGCACCGTCATCCCAGGTTCTAACTCACGCTCGGGCGAAACGACGAGCGTCCTGAGCCGCTCCGGTAACGTCGGCGCTCCCGGCGCAAAAACCTCGGAGAGAGGTCGCATGACGCGGGGACGTTTCGCCGCCGCGAGGGAGGCTCCCGCGCTCGCGCGCACGGACGTTTTCGAAGTTGAGCTTTTGAGAAAGAATGAGGATTGGCATGCTCGCTGTTCACGAAGACCGTCTCGCCGCCGCCGTTGCGCGGTTGGGCTCGGAGAATGCCTTCGAAATCTTAGCCCGCGCGCGAGAGCTCGAAGCCGCCGGCCGTCGCGTCGTTCACATGGAGATCGGCGAGCCCGATTTCGATACGCCCGACGGAATCAAGAAGGCGGCCGTCGATGCGCTTTACGACAACCACACGCACTACACGCCTTCGGGCGGGTTGCTGTCGTTGCGAGAGACGATCGCCGAGTACGCCAGCCGCTTTCGCAACATGTCGCCGCCGTGGAACGCGCACAACGTCGTCGTTTCACCCGGCGCAAAGCCGATCATCTGGAACACCCTGAGCGCGCTGCTCGGTCCGGGCGACGATTTCGTCTACTTCGATCCCGCGTATCCCGCGTACGCATCCTGCGCCACCTATTTGCAGGCAAACGTGCACGCGATTCCGTTGCGCGAGTCGCGCAACTGGCGGATGGACCTCGACGAGCTGGCCCGCATCGTCTCCAACAAGACCAAACTGGTCGTGATCAACTCGCCCCATAATCCCACGGGCGGCGTTTTGACCAGGAGCGATTTGGAGACCATCGCCGAACTCGCCGAACGGCACGATTTCCTGGTTCTCGCCGACGAGATATATAGCCGCAACTTCTACCTCGACTCCGAGTTCCTGTCGATCGCGTCGCTGCCCGGAATGCGGGAGCGCACGATCGTCGTCGACGGTTTTTCGAAAGCCTACGCGATGACCGGCTGGCGCCTTGGCTACGCGATCCTGCCCGAGAGCTTGGCAAAAGCGGTGACCCTCTTCAACAACAACACGTTTAGCTGCGTCGCCTCGTTCGTGCAGATGGCCGGCATTGCCGCGCTGACGGGTCCGGACGAGCCCGTGCTGCGGATGAACGAGATCTTTCGTCAGCGCCGGGATCGCCTGATCAAAGGGCTCAACGACATCCCGGGCATCTCGTGTCTGCTTCCCGAAGGCGCGTTCTACGCGTTCCCCAACGTCACCAAGATCACGCAGGACGACCGCGCGCTTGCGAAGTTTCTCCTCGAAGAGGGTGGGGTGGCATGCGGCGGCGGCTCGTCGTTCGGGGCGGCCGGCAAAGGCTATCTGCGCTTCTCGTATGCGGCGTCGCTGGAAGACATCGACTGGGCATTAGACTCGATCGCCAAAACGCTGCCGAACTTTAGGGGATAAGCTTCATCGCGAGCTTGACGTCGCGCAGCGTCTGCGCGGCGATCTCGCGCGTGCGCGCCGTTCCCTGCGCGATGATCTGCCGCACGGTTTCCGGATCGCGGCAGTACTGCGCATAGCGCTCCCGCACGGGGCGCAAATAAACGTTGAGCTGCTCGGCGAAGTCGTTCTTATCTTGCACGCAGCCTAGCGCTCCCGAACGGCACTCCGCGGCAATGGCGTCGAGCCGCAACGGATTGACGAACCGCCAGAGGGCGAAGACCGGACAGACCTCCGGGCGCCCCGGGTCGCCGCGGCGGACCTTGAGCGGATCGGTGATCATCGACCGCACCTTCTTGGTGGTCGTATCTTCGTCGTCGGAGATCAGAATCGCGTTGCCGTACGACTTACTCATCTTGCGGCCGTCGATTCCGGGAACTTCGGGAAACTCCGAGAGCGTCGGTTGCGGCTCGACGAGAATCTCCCGACCCTCACCGTAGAGGTGGTTGAAGCGGCGCACGATCTCGCGTCCAAGCTCCAAGTGCGCAACTTGGTCGCGGCCGACGGGAACGTATTGACCGCGCACGACCGCGATATCGCACAGCTGCAGCAGCGGATAGCCGAGAAAACCATAGGTCGCGATGTTGGCGCCCAGCGCATCGATTTGTCCCTTATAGGTCGGCACGCGCTCGAGCCACGAGACCGGCGTAATCATCGCGAGCAACGCTTGCAGTTCGGCGATCTCCGGGACTCCCGACTGCAGAAAGATCGTCGAGCGCTGCGGGTCGACGCCCGCCGCCAGCCACACCGCCACCATCGCTTCACGCGCGGCTCGCACCATCGAGGGATCGGCAAACTCGGTCGTATACGCGTGCAAATCGGCAATCTCGAAGAACGCGTCGTCGTTCTCGCTATACGTCTCCCACTGCGTCAGCACGCCGACGAGGTGTCCGAGGTGAAGGTCGCCGGTCGGCCGCATCCCCGACATCACGCGCCGTTTGCTCAAGCTCATCCGCGCGTCAATGTTACGTACGGCCGTCAATGCCTTGCAATTTCAGCGCGAACGAAGGCGCGCGCGCAGCGTACCGCTTCGGGGAGCGGCGTACCCGAGGCCAGCTCGCACGCGAGCGCCATCGCTAACGTGCAGCCCGTGCCGTGCATCGCTCCGGCGATCCTGGGTTCGCTAAAAATTTCCACGCCGCCGCTCGTGGCGAGCGCATCCGCCGGGTCACCTTCGAGATGACCTCCGGTGAGAAGCACCGCGCCGCTGCCGCGCGCTCGCAATCGCACCGCCGAGTCGCACAGGACGCTTCTCTCGATCGTTTCGACGTGCAGCAGCGCCGCGGCTTCGCGAAGGTTGGGCGTCAAAATAACGCTTGAAAGCGTCGCAAGCTCGGCTTCAAGCGCGTCTCGCGCGTCACGATCGGCCAGCTCGCCGCCGTCGCTGGCAGCGAACACCGGGTCGACCACCGCGGGCAGCCAGCGGTGCGCCGCGAGGGCCCGCGCCACCGCGCGAACGCTGCCGCAAGTCGGCAGCGCGCCGACACGGACGGCGCCCGCGCTCTCCCACGGCAGGACGGAGAGTTGGGCTTCGAAGAGCTCCGGCGCAACCGGGCCGAGCGCGATCACTCCGGCCGCGTTCTGTGCGCTGACCGCCGCCACGGCGGTGAAGACGCGGCACTTCTTTGCCGATCCGACGACGAGATCGCGGCCCACGCCCGCCACGTTCCACGGGTGAGTCGTGCCAATCGAGAGGACGATGGGAGCCATTGTGAAGCGGGCCCGTTACCCGTCCGAGTTCCAGCTCGAGACCAGCGCAGCCGCGGCCGCGCGGGGGTCGCAGGCCGAGGCTACGGCCGAAATTACCGCGGCCATCGCGACGCCGCTTCGCCGGACTCCGCCAAGGCGCGCGAGGGAGATCCCGCCGATGGCGGCGACCGGAAAAGGCGACGCGCTCGCGAGGCGGCGCAGGCCGTCGAC
>JABCZE010000006.1 GCA_013289785.1 Vulcanimicrobiota bacterium
ATCCTGAGCGGAGTCGAAGAACGGCTGGCGACGAGGTCGGCGAGGGGCAGGTCGCTGCCTCCGCCTTTGCCTGAGTATGTACTCCATCGCGCCAATAGGCGGAGGTGTCCGCCCAGGGCGGCAGCGCCAAGCCGACCGCCTGTGCGCGACTCTGAACCTTCGGGATCACCGCGCCAAAGATCGCCGGCACCGACCCTCCCGACTCGTTGACGACGTTGGCCATCGAGAGCCAGGCGTCGGAGAGCATCAGTTTTGGGAGCGCCCGCGCGGCGGCCGGGCACGACGCGTTCAAGCTGGCCGCGACGTCAGATTCGAGCGTGAGCGCCCACGCGGTCGTCGCAGCAATTTCAGCAAAGAGCGGTGCCCGCGCCGCGTCGCTGGCGCAAATGCTGTCGAGTATGTCGCGCTCTTCCCGGAGCGTTGCGAGCAGGCTGGTAATTGCGCCGACCCGCTGCAGCAAATCGTTCGCACTCCCTCCGGGTGAATGGTGGTCGAGATCGCGAACGCGCGCGTACGCATCGTCCGCGGTCTGGCTGTTACAGCGGTTCACCGCTACCTGCACCGATAAGGCCGCTCGCACCGGAGGGGGAGCCCCGGCGAGTGCCGCGCACACGAGCAGCACGGCGCCGGAAATGGCCGAGCGTTTCCTCATTTACTTTGACAGGTGCCTACTCCGGCGCGTACAATCCTCCACGTCGCCCGTGTCACCCCGAGCGGAGTCGAAGGGCGTGGGGATGTAGCTCAGCTGGTAGAGCACTTGCTTCGCATGTAAGGGGTCGGGGGTTCGAGTCCCCCCATCTCCACCAACGAAAACTCTGCAACAACCTAACAGGTCACGGACTTTTCGCGTCCTCGTTACATTGGAGGCGTGCACTTCGTGCCATCGCTCAGGCAGGAGACGATGGCAAAGGGCGTGTTACCCGCCGCGAACGGTGAACCGCTGATGGTCGCAAGGCTTCCATTCGTGTGGACGTGATATCCCGAGATATTGTCGGAGGTTTGATTTATCACGTAGACCTCATGGACGCTGCTTTCCACGGTCACGCCGTGCGGCAGCGTCCCCGCGGAATAGGGAGAGTTTGCGGTTGCGATCAGTTGACCGCTACCGTTAATCTTATATCCCGAGGTCTTGTTTGCGGCGGCGTTCGCGACGTACGCAAAACCGCTCGTCCCGCGATGGCCCAAGGCAATCGCAGTCGGGCCGTTGGCCGATGAAAACGGCGAGCCGGAAACTGGGCTGAGTACGCCGGTGTGTGGATTCATGGCGTACGCCGAGATGTTGTTGCTGCTGTAGTTCGGCACGTACAACCAGCTCCCGCTGTAATCGGTCGCCACGGCTTCGGGTCCCGTTCCTGCCGAAAATGGCGAACTAGCCAACTGCGTAAGCACCCCGGTGTGGGGAGTGATTTTATACGCCGTAACGTTGTTCGAAGTTGCATTGGAGACGTAGGCGAAGAAACCGTTCGTGGAGACTACAACGCCGTTCGGATAGGTACCGGCAGCAAACGGCGATCCCGCAACCGTCGTCAGCGCGCCGGTCGCGACATTGATCGTATAAGCGGATACGTTATTGGAGTTGCTGTTGGCTACATACAAGAAGGGTCCGCTGGGAGCGGCTGCAACGGCGATAGGCCCTGTGCCGGCCGCAAAAGGGGAGCCGGTTATTTGCGTCAATACGCCGTTGTGCACGTTCACGGAATAGGCCGTAACGGCGTTGGCGGTATTGTCGACGACGTACGCCCACGTGTGATAGGCGTTGCCCACGCTGTCGTACGTCCAGACAATCGTCATCGCTTCGGGACCGGCCCCTGCGGCGAATGGCGAGCCGGCCACTGAAACCAAAGCGCCGGCCGCGCCGATCTGGTAGGCGGAAATGTTATTTCCAACGCCGTTGACGCCATAGACGAACGTCGCGGAAAACAAGGGGCCGCCTCGCGCGGCGTTGCCACCCGACGGCGTGACGCTGCTTGACGCTCCGGGATACGAACAGGCCGTAACGAACGCCAGTGTCGCCACGCAAATGACGCGAGCGGAGAATATAGCTGGCTGCATCGAGATCCTCCCGATCCGGCTGACTAAGCGGCCGGTATCCTGCTAGTTGCGCGCGAGAGCCGGATCTACCTCCACCGCTCGCGACGCGAACGCGACGTCGTTTCGTTGCCGGTACCAAAGTTCGACGTGACGCTCGGGCCATTGGATTCTCCGTTACCGCCGGTTGCCAAGGCCATCTTCGCCTCGTGCCTGGTCCGCGATATGTTTTTCTACGTATTCCCAGGTCTCCAAAGCGATGAGGAGTAAGCGGCCCCGGATGAAAAGCTCCCGATGAACGTTAGGAGGAACCATTGAGCGACGTCACTGCGATCGATATTTTACTTGATCCCGATGCTTCAATGTTACAACATGCGCAGGCGGCAAATGCGCGTCTTTTGAAGGTGTTTCCGAAAGGCTATGCCTTGGACGCAGCACATCAACCCCACATCTCGTGTTTACAGCGGTATGTAAAGACCGACGCGCTCGAAAATGTTTTTGCGGCCGTGACTGGCGTGCTGGCGACCGAGCATCCGGCGACGTGGAAGTTGACGGCCTTTAAATACTATTACATCCCATGGAAAGGTTTGGGTCTTGCCGGGATCGTGGTCCGCCCGACCGACGAGCTTCTCGGATATCAGAAAAAACTAATCGACGCTGTCGCGCCGTTTACCGTACCATCGGGAACGGCCGCCGCGTACGTTACCACGCCCGAGGATCCGGACATCGTCCAGCCGGCAATTGAGTACGTCGCGGCCTTCGTGCCCGATCACAGCGGTACGAACTTCAGCCCGCACGTGACGATTGGCCTGGCGCCAGAGAATTATCTCAAAGATATGCTTGCCGAGCCCTTCGATGAGTTTGCGTTCTCCCCGGCGGCCGTCTCGGTCTATCAGCTCGGGAACTACGGCGTCGCAGCGAAGAAGCTTAAGGGTTGGTCGTTGTCAATCTAATTCGGCATAAACGAGATCTTTATGCCTTCGCTTTGCAGCTGTTCGCGAATATGCGAAAAGCGCTGATACGCGGAAATTGTGACGGGGCCGGTGTACCCAAGACTCTGAAGCTTTCGCGGTGGATACTTCAAGTAGGTCGCACCGATTTTTTCAAACTCCTGTGACATGACTGGGCCAAGCCACGTGTGTTCTGTGAAATTCGTCATGAAAATGTCGTAGCGTTCCTGCGGATCCTGCCAAAGGTCGAAAATCTGGGGCACCGTTGCAACGTATTTCTCTCCACCCTTCCAGCCCAGATTGGTGTCCACCGCCAAACCGCCCGTCGGCGCACCGTTGTCGCCGCGCAGGTTGAAGACCATTTTGAAGTTTCCGACGCGAATTGCGCCAGGCAGAAGCTCATCCTCCGTGAAGTAGTACCACTCGTTGCGCGGACACGGACCGGTACCGAAGAATACCGGCGAAAGGTCGTAGCTGTCAAAGATCGTCGGCTTCCCCTCACGATCTTCCGTTGGAAGCTTCACGCCCGCGACCGCCGCAAAGGTCGCCATCAGATCGAGGCCGCCGATTATGTCGTGATTGCGTTCGCCGGCCTCGATTTTACCCGGCCACCACGCCATTGCCGGCACGCGCGCTCCACCTTCGCGCACCGTTCCTTTCGTACCGCGGAGCGGCGTGTAGCCCGCATCGGGATAGACGTCTTGCCACGCCCCGTTATCGGTCGTCCAAAATACAAGCGTGTTTCCATCCTTGTCCAGGTCCCGAATCGTGTCCATGATGCGGCCGACGCGCGCGTCGAGTTCGACCAGAGAGTCGCCGTACTTGCTCTTCGATAGCGATGCACCTTTGTAGTCCGGATGCGGTAGATTCGGCTGGTGAACCTTCATGAAGTTCACGTGAGCGAAGAAAGGCGAATCCGCCTTGTACGCGCGTTTTATAAAGTCGATCGAGGCGTTTTCGATATATTCATCGACAAACGGAATACCGACGACACCTTTGTCGGGGGTATTGACGTATTGGCCGTTGAGCTTGAACTCCTCGTGGGCTGTCTCGCCGGCGTTCCCGGACAGCATGCCTTTGGTCACCTTCACGTACATCGCGCGGAGCTCATCGGACATCTCTGGAAACCACGTGGGATCTGCATACGTGTAGGCATTGAGATGATAGAGTCCGCAATACTTCATCTCGTCGTAACCGTGGGCGTTGGGCAGCGCGTAGTCAGCTTCGCCCAAGTGCCATTTGCCGGAAAAGAACGTCGAGTAACCGCCTTGTTTAAGCACCGATCCCAACGTCCACTCAGCTGCCGGCAGACCGCCGCCCTGGCCTTGGAACGCGACGGTCGTCATGCCGCTGCGGTTTGGATGCCGCCCCGTTAAAATTGCGGCGCGGCCCGGCGTACAGCTGGGCTGTCCGTATGCGTGAAAGAACGTCATTCCCTCGGCAGCTAAGCGGTCGAACGAAGGCGTCGGGATACCGCGTCCTTTGCCTCCGCCGTAGGCTCCAAGGTCGCCATATCCGGTATCGTCGGAGACGATCAGAACGATATTAGGCTTTCTCACAGCAGTTGACATTTTGCAATTCCTCTGTTACTCATCGATGCTACAAGGTTGGAACAGGTCGCGTCAACCGTTCGTGCGCAGGCCCGGGAATATTGAGAACGACGCGTTACGAATCACTTCATCGGCTTGTGCGACGGTGATCACCGCGTCTTTCGAGATCGCCGGAACCGTTCCGCCGAGGCTCTTCTCAAACTCGAGAAGCGCGAGGAACACGCCCTTGCCGAGCACGCCGAGCGGGCGATTCGATTTTAACCACGCTGCATTAAACGGCGGCACGGGACGCGGTGTGACGTCGGGCCAATCTTCAGGCGCCCGGGGTTTGGCAAGCGAGAGGATCGGCGCAATATCCGGCGCTGCTGCGTCGCGGGCCGTCAAGGGGGCTCCCAGCGACCACCGCTCGCGCAGCGTACGGATCAACGACGTGTGCCGGTACTCATCGGTGACGACGAGGCGCTGCGGAATCCACGCCGAGATTGCAATGGCGGGTACGCGGACGCCCGAGCGATCGAACGTAAAGCCCATTTGCCCGGGCGGCGCGCCGGCGTCCGGGGGTGGCGCAGGCGGCGGCGGAACGTGATCGTAGGTTCCACCGGCTTCGTCTAAGGTGACGAGCAGCAGCGTATTGAGATAGTTCGATCCGGTCGACGAATCGGACGACCGAATCGCATCGTACACTTGCGCGAGCAGCGCTTCTCCGCCCAGGAGCGATGACGGCTCGTCGATCGGCAGACCGTGGACGAGCGCGGAGATCGGCGGATGCATGTCATTGTGGCCGATCCACATGTCCGGCTCGATGAAGGAATAGGCCGGCAACGTGCCCCGCTTCGCGTCCTCCAAGAAATCGGCGACGGTCCGAAAGTTCGTCGCAAAGCGATTGCGCAACCGCGAGGCGTGGATGATGGCGGTCATCGACGCCGCGCTGGGCGCGTCGCAGTAGACGCGCCACGTCAGACCTTTTGCCTCAAGCCGCTCGAAAATCGTCTCGGCGGTATTGTGCACGGGGAACGCAGCGGCCGGGGGATAGTTGATGACGTACCCCGATGCGGTCCCGGCGTGGAAAAACGAGCGGTTGGTAAACGTCTGCGAAGGCACTTCGCAAAACCAGTGGTCAAAAACGCCAAAGTTTCGCGCCAGCGTCGACATGACCGGCAACTGGGTGGGCGTATAGCCTGTCATGATTTGCGAATACTCTTTATATGTCGGTTGCCGGCCTATCTCAGCGGTAAACGCGCTGATGTAGTCGGCGACGAAACCGTCCATCGTGAGCGGCTGCCCTGGTGACGGCGCGTTGTACGGTGCAACCATCTTCGCCAACGGCATGAACCGGTTCTTAGTATTGAGGATACCGTAGAGATCGGTGTTGATGTGGGGATACTCTTCTCCCGGATCCGGGCTCGGCGTGTTCATATTCGTCGCAACACCGTACTCGACGAACTTCCGGTTCGCCCCGTGCTCCGCCCAATCCGGGATGCTGTTCTTTAGGTTCTTCCCTAAGACGCCTTCAAATGACGCGACTTCGCCCGGACCGTACAGCCGGCCAAGTACGTTGTCGAACGAACGATTCTCAAACATGATCACGACAACGTGATCGAGCGCCTTTTGTTTGTCGGGGACAGGCCTCTGAGCCGTGGCCAGGATTGGGATCACCGCCCCCGCGGCGGCCATGCCGACACCTTTGGCAAACGTGCGACGCGTTATCCGGAACGAATCCTTCATCTGCGGCCTCCTTGGACTGGCGTGTGGAGTATGCCGCTGCTTGCTAAATCGCCTGCTGACTAACCCGGCAGTTCGCGTCCCGGTGCCTCGCGAAGCGCTAATGCATGTCCCCTACTCGACGCGTTCCCGACGACGGCGTAATTCGCGTTCTACGCGAGCGTCGCCGCGCCGGAACCATGAGCGATTACCGTGCACGGCACGTACGAGACGGTAAACCACATCAGCGGATACACGCTTAAAAACGTTATCCAAGCCGATGGCGGCCCGAGCGATTCAGAGTCTCCCTGCTCTTAGGCCACCGGCCTAAGTCGCTGTTTGCCGGCCGCTCGTACCCGATGTACGGCGGCTGCATGGAATACAGGCAGGCGGGGATAAAGGTCCAACCACCGGTTTGCGAGAGCCCATGAAGGCAGGAAAGGTAGGAGTCCCGATGGCCGTTTGTACGCCTCTAACGTATACTTCCGTCACGTCCGCCCAATGGGCTTGCCTACAAGCTGCCTTCCAGAAGGCCGGCATCGACGTTAGCTCGGCGGATTCCGGCAGCGTTACCGTGTCCTTAAATTGGGCTGGCGGCGCAACGCTCGCCTGGGACTATGCTTCGGCAACCTCGGTGCTCACGCTAACGTGGACGCAAGGCTCCCTCGAAATGCCGTGTACTCAACTAAACTCGGGGTTGACCAGCATAATCAACGAGTCCGGCTGCTTAAAGCCGCCACCGCTAGGCAAATGCCCGAGTATAGTTTATCGCGGCGTCAGCACCGAAGCCTGGGCCTGCCTCCAAGCTGCGTTTCAGAGTCAAGGCATCGACGTAGCCGGCGATAGCGGCCACGTTCCGATGATGGATAACCAGGCCTCTCTAAGCTGGGACTACTCTCCGCCGTGGATTCGATCAATGGTCACATTCCAATGCGATCGCCTCGGGAAGGACGTGCCGGCGTGCGCGGACCTGAACGCACAAATCCAAAACATCGTGACCGAATCGGGTTGTATCCCGAAGCGGCCGTAACTTCCGGCAGCTCTGTCAGCCAAGCGCGAACTTCGCCCAATCGTCACCCGCTTAGGGTAATGCCGAACGTTTGGGCGGCCGGAGCGGTTCGGTGATCGTCGCGTCCAACGCGAGGACGATCTTGCCGCGGGCCCGGCGGCGCGCGAGTTCGACATACGCGTCGCGCAGCGAAACGAACGGATAGATAGCCGTCAACGGCATAACGATCTCACCCCACGCGATCAGGTTCGCGACGGACGCAAGAGTCTCACGCGACGCACCCGCCGACGATCCGTCCGCCTTGACGCCGTACTTCTCCGCAGCCGCAAAATCGATGATGGTGTTGACCCTCTCGCGCGGTACGCCGAGCGTGACGGCGAGCTCGACGTAACCGCCGCCAAAGAGATCGATGAAGGCACCGAGGCCTTTCGGGGCGAGCTGCTGCAATCGCGCCGCAAGGCCATCCCCGTACGCGACGGGCTCGACGCCGATGGAACGCAGAAACTCTGCGTTCTCGTTGCTCGCAATGCCGATGACGCGGGCGCCGGCGCGGCGCGCGAGCTGAACCGCGAGCGACCCCACGCCGCCCGCAGCGCCGCTGACGGCCACCACGTCGCCCGGCTTCAACGAGACCGCGCGGACGGCGCCGACGGCAGTCGTCGCGACGACGAACAAGCTTCCGGCGCGGAACCAATCGAGCGACGGCGGCTTCGGGATTAGTTGCGACGGGCTGCTCGCGATGTATTCAGCCTGCGCCGCGCGCCGCTCCGTCCAGCCGAGCACCTCGTCGCCGGCCGCGAACCCCGTGACGCCCGCGCCGATAGAATCGATATGCCCCGCGAAATCTGCGCCTTGCCCGAAGGGGAAGTCCATCGGAAACACATCCCTCAGCAGACCTTCCCGAATCGAAATCTCGCCCGGGTTTGTGCCTGCGGCGACCACGCGCACTACGATCTCGCCCGCGTGCGGTTCGGGCTTGGGGACATCGACGATCCTGAGTTGGTCGACTCCGCCGTACGCGGAGAGCTGAACGGCTTTTGGCATGCTACTGAGCGTTTCTCGCGCGCGCAGAACGCGCCCTTTAGACACGCGCTTGGGTACGACGCGTTTGGCGTCCAGGAGATCGGCCGTATTATTAAATAAAGATCATAACCTAGCCGCGGTGACACTCGAAAAAACCTGGAGGGCGAAACGATGACCGAAACCACAGAAAGCACAAATAAGGCGCTCGTGCTCGAAGCCTTTGACACGCTGTTCAATAAACGGGACTACGTCGTGGCCGAGAGGTTCTGGTCGCCGAACTACATCCAGCATAGCGCGCACATTCCGCCCGGACGTGAGGGCTTATTCAGCCTGGTCAAGGGTCTGCCGCCTACGTTGAAATACGAGAATGGCATGATCCTCGCTGAGGGCGACAAGCTGATGTTGCACGGCCGGTTTAGCGGCATTGGTCAACCCGCAAACTGGATTACGCTCGACATCGTTCGCATCGAAGACGGGCGTCTTGCCGAGCACTGGGACGTCATAGAGGACGAAGCTACGCGCGAAACGTCCGTGAGTGGGTTGCCGATGTTCGGCGCAACGTTCCCCGAGGAATTAATACGTCATGAAAGCCGTTAAAATCCCAAACTCCCAGCATCCCATTGCAATAGAGCGCAGCGGATCGCGCGTTCTGGTCACCGTCGCCGGTCGCGTTGTTGCCGACACGACGCGTGCTTTGACGCTGCGCGAGAGCGACTATTCACCCGTCCTGTACGTTCCGCGCGAGGACGTCGACATGTCGCTGCTGCAGCGAAGCGACAACCAAAGCTACTGCCCGTACAAGGGCGACGCCGCCTATTACAGCATCTCGATTGGCGGCGATCGCGGAAAGAACGCGGTATGGACGTACGAGGCGCCGTACGAAGCCGTCGCCGAAATCAAAGATCACCTGGCATTCTATCCGGACCGGGTGGACTCGATCGAAGAAACCCCTCTAGGCTGATGTAATCGTTCGCGATTGCGGCGAACCTGGCTACCGCTCTTCGCTCCTCTCGCGCAACGCGTTCTCGATTGCACGCGGAAGATTCTTAAGCTCTTGCAGCCAGCAATGCGTCGGATTCGTCGGGGGCGTACGCCTCGCAGTCGCGTGACCGATGACAGCCACGCCGGTGCGAGACGCAAATTACTCAAACTAAGGAACCAGCTTGAAGACGGTTCCACAACCTTTCGGAAAGCCACTGATGGGTTTGCACGCCGTGCCACCACCACCGACGACCGTAGTGCCGTAGAGGGCGCTGCTAACGTTGGTGAGACCATTTCCCGGATACGCGCCGTCCGAGCCGCCGTTGAAGCTGTAGAGAACGCTTTCCGCGCCGGTCACGCTATTCACGGCATAGACGGTTCCGTCGCCGCCGGCACCACCAGTTGTCGTTGCTCCGTAAAGCTCGCCGCCAACGTCGATTGAGCTCGTCGGGTATCCGCCGTCCGCGCCGCCTTTGAAGCGGTAGAGGACCTTTTCCGCACCTGTGGAGCGATTCACCTTGAAGACGGTCCCGCAGTTGCAACTTGCACCACCATTGTTCGTTGCGCCATAGATCGCGCCGCTCACGTCGACCACCGAATACGGGAACGCGCCGTCCGCGCCGCCTTTAAAGCTGTAGAGAACGCGTTCTGCCCCAGACATGCTCGCCGTGAAGACGGTTCCGCATCCCGGCTTACTGCTACCGCACCCCGAGCCGCCACCAGCGGTCGTCGTGCCGTAGAGCGTACCGTTCACCTCGATCGGACCATATGCGGGGTATGCGCCGTCCGCGCCGCCCGTGAAGTTGTAGAGCACGCTTTCCGCACCAGTGGAACTATTCATCGCGAACAGAGTTCCGAAGTCGCTTGGCACATCACCGCCGTGGGTTGCGCCGTAAAGGGTGCCGTTCACATCGATCATCGAATCCGGACTTGCGCCGTCAGTACTGCCCTTGAACCTGTAGACGACGCGGTATCCCTTTCCGGACGGGCCTGCCTTGAAGACAGTCCCGCACCCGCCGCCGCCGCATCCCGAACCACCACCGGCGGAGGTCGTGCCGTAGAGCACGCCGTTCACATCGATTACGCCCACGGGGCTTGCGCCGTCCGCGCCGCCCTTGAATCGATAAAGAACGCGGTACCCTTTGCCGGATAAGTCCACCATGAAGAGGGTCCCGCACCCACTGCCGGCGCACCCCGAGCCACCGCCGTACACCGTGGTGCCGTAAAGCGCGCCTGTAACGTCGAGCAGCACCGCCGCCGGATTTGCGCCGTCTTTGCCACCTTTGAAGGGGTAGAGGATCTGTTCCGCGCCGGACGTGCTCGGTTGTCGCGCGAACGACCGCTGCGAAGCCGCCGGCGGTGGAGCGAACGATGTAGGCGTCGAGTTACCGTTACCGGCACCGCCGCACGCAGCTACGAGCGCCGCACTAAAACACGCGCCGATTACCTTGGCTAGACTTCTGTCCATGGGTTCTTACTGCTTTCTAAGAGATGCTCGCGCACGCAAATGCAGGAGCCGAGCCAACAAACCCAGCTTCCTAATGCCAAAGATGCGCCTTCTTGCCAGCTATGTCAACAGCCGTTCGCGTCAATCGCGGACTGTGGCTACCCCTCTTCGCTCCTCTCGCGTAGCGCGTTCTCGATTGCACGTGGAAGATTCTTAAGCTCTTGCAGCATCAGGGCTTGCGTTTCTCGTGTCGACTCCAGAACGCCATTGCTTTGGCTCGAAAGGGTGTCCAACGCCGTCCCCACGCCGTGAGCGAGAGCCTGCAAGGCGTCGGACTCGTCGGGGGCATACGCCTCGCCGTCGCGCTTGGCACCACAGATGAGCGCGCCGAGAAGGTCGCCGCGTGAGATCACGGGAAACGCAAACTCGCCGCGCAACTGCGCGAAGAGCGATAATGCCCGGATCGTTTTCGCTGACCTCCGGCCGTTGGCCGTCGCCAACAAAAGCGTACGTCGCCGCGCCGTCGCGAACGAGGATCTCCGCATCTTTCGCAGTCGTATGTTCCTTCACAGCCTGCACGGTCCGATCCAGCAACGTGGATCGGTCAGAGATGTACGCCGCCTCGTGCGCGAACCGGCGTAGCGCCGACTCATCCTCGTGCCGCTTGCGGAAAAAGACGCGGTCGACGAATCGCTCGACGTATCGATGAATGTACCGCAGCGAGATGCCGAGACCGAGCGCCACGGCCATGCCGATGAAGACGCTTGTCGTGTGGGTGGTGCTGGTGAGCCAGGCGCTCGCAGCCCATTCGGCCAGAACGAATCCGCCAATCACGATTGCCGAAACGATCGTGAAGACGGTCGCGCGGTTCAAGAAGAAGCCGACGTCGATCAGCCGGCGGCTCAGTGCCGCGTACGTCAGCGCAACCGGAGCGGCGAGTAAAACCAGGATGCTCACGAGACCAACTAACGGCGCTGTTGCGACCAAACCTACGACGAAAAAGAAAAAAATGCGGCAAGTGGTACGAGCGTCCATATCGCTCGCTGTCGCTCAACCCCGCCGGATGCGGCGATAGCGAGGAGACCGCAGAGGACTGCCATCAGGACCGCGGCGCCAACGGAAACTAACCCTGCGCTCCCCTCAACGAACGGAATCGGGTCGAACCGCAAAGTGACAACTCCGGCGGTCCCAACCAAAGAGATCGCGACGTAGGTGGCAAGTAAAGTGTAACATAGCCACTCTGTGATACGACGAAGCCGCGAGAGTGGCTGGGCGAAGCCGCTCGCGCACGTCGCCAAGAACGCCACCGACAACGGTCCAACCACGCTGGCGGATATGTTCTGAAAGACATACGACCACGCCCAGGGCGTCGCGAAACCGATCAGGGCGCCGGTAAAAACAAAGGTCGCGATCCACAGCGATAGCAGTCGCATCTGGGGTAGATCGGCGCCACGCCACGCGATCAGAATTGCAAACAGCAGAAGCCAGAGAGCCGCGAATGTGAAGAGCCAGAAGTTCCACGTAAGTCTTGGCGGGTGCGGTACGACCGTAAGTTTCTCTTGCAGCGAACCCCGCTGCACCGAAAGGATGACGTATCGGGCTTGGTGTACGCCTAGAGGAGCGTCGCGCTCGACGTTTCCGCACTCGACGTCGGCGACGCGACGTTCTTGCGCTTTTTGCTTGGACTCCGCACACCGGGCCGCCGGACCGTCAGGGTCGTCGGTGCCCACGCGCGCTTAAAGCGTCTCCTGGAAGCGACCGGCCTGGGAGGCCTTTTCTCCTAGCGAACGGCCTCCTGCTATGAATCCAAGCATGCGGCAGTGTGTTGCGAGTTACTCATTGCCGGCGGTATGATGCATGCCCATGCTCGCTCGAGTTGCAGAACAGGCGCGCGGGAAGGAAGCGTTTGCGAAGGGAGTCGTCACATGAACGCCACTTGGGAACCGCATGAAAAGCACGGCCAACTTACAATGAAGAGCGATCTGCCCGACAGCGTCTTCGCTTTCCCGAAGGAGCGCAAAGAGCCGCTGACCGACGCGGAGCACGTGCGCAACGCCGTCGCTCGATTCGATCAAGTCATTGGCGTCACGGACGAAGAGCGCGCGCTCGCCTTCGCCAACATCGAACAGGCTGCAAACTACTACGGCGTCGACCTATCTGAAACGTCATGGCGGCAGCTTGGCGTTCATCCGTAGCTGCATCGTTGCCTTGATGGTGCTCGGCCTGCTCTCGGCGAGCGGAATCGCCGCAGGTAACGTAGCCGACGCGCCGTTCGTGGATCGCGTTAATGCCGCGATGTCGAAAATGATGGCCGGTATGGCGAGCGAGCCGACGGGCGACGCGGATAGAGACTTCGTCGCATGGATGGTTCCCCATCACCAGGGCGCGATAGAAGCGGCACAAGCCGAGCTGCTCTACGGGCACAACGTCAAACTGCGCCGGATCGCCCAAGAGATCGTCGTCACGCAGCAGCAGGAGATCGCGGCCATGCGTCTTGCGATCGGCCTACCGCTATCCAAAGAGTAACCTCAATGCGCTTCATCCTCGCGCTCGCGGCCACATCGGTCGTCACAATTTTCGCGGCCGGAGCCCCGTCATATGCGGGCCAGGCGCCGTTCCCCGCGTCCGCGCCCGATGTTCCGGTAAGTCATCAAGACCGCGTCTATGCCGCAGAGCAATATTCGAACACTATTTCGGTTACCGATCCCGTCGATAACAGACTACTGGGCGTCATACGCCTCGGCGATCCCAGCCCCGCGAGCTTGAGTCCGCTCTATGTGGGGCAACTGCTCGTCCACGGCATGGGCTTCTCGCCCGATCGTAAGACGCTCGCGGTCGTTGCCATCGGATCGAACTCGGTTTCGTTCATCGACACGCAAAGCAACGCCGTAAAGGGCGTCGCCTACGTCGGGCGCTCCCCGCACGAGGCGTTCTTTACTCCGGACGGCTCCGAAGTGTGGGTGACGGTTCGCGGCGAAAACTACGTCGACGTTCTCGATGCGAACAGCTTCCGCGAAAAACAACGAATAACAGTCCCGAACGGACCGGGGATGACGATCTTTTCGCCTGACGGACGGTACGGATATGTCTGCTCTTCGTTCACGCCGGAGACGGTCGTCGTCGACGTCGCGTCTCACGCCATCGTCGGGCACGTGCCCCAGGCAAGCCCGTTCTGTCCGAACATCGCCGCTACGCCCGACGGCTCGCAGGTCTGGTTTACGCTCAAGGACACCGGCCGAACGCAAGTCTTCGACGGGCGGCCGCCGTTCGCACTCCTCAAGACCCTCGAGACCGGACCGATTTCCAACCACGTCAACATCGTGCATAACGCCAGCGGCACCTTCGCATACGTCACCGTCGGTGGCCTCAACGAAGTAAAGGTCTTTCGCACGGACGATTTCTCGCAAGTCGCCGTCATCCCGGTCGGCAATCTGCCGCACGGAATCTGGCCTTCGGGCGACGGGACACGCGTCTACGTCGGGCTAGAGAACGACGACCGGCTCACCGCCATCGACACGCTCTCGAATCGCGTCATCGCGACGATACCGATTGGCCAAGCGCCGCAGGCAGTCGTCTACGTTCCCGGCGCCGTCCCACAAGGGTCGGGTGTTGCAAACCTACAGCCGCTCGGCATCGCCGGCCAAGCCATCCATCTCGCACTCACGTCGACGGCGGCAGGCGGACAATCGAAGCCCGATACCAGCGTAACCCTCTTCGATCAAGGCCTCGTGCAAGTGCTCGAAGCCGCGGTTACCGGCCTAATGCCGCAGCAAACCTATGTCCTCGCGTTTGCGACGCGACAGGACGGCTCGGGCACCATCGAGCCGCTGACGCAGTTCACAACGAATCCGTCCGGCAGCGCGATCGTGAACGCAATCGGCCCGATTCGCCAAGTCGTCCGGATGCAAGAGGGTGCCGCGCGGCGTTACCTCGTGATTCTCCGCACCGGGTCCGACGGAGCGGCGGCCGTACCGGTGCAAGTTCAAGTCCCGTAACACCCGATCTCTCGCAGCTCCTCATGCACACGGGGCTCACTTCGCGCCGACGGGACCCATGGCGCTCGTCAGGAGTTCGCAGTCGTTTCCACCGACTTCCTTTGCCATGAGGTCGTTGAGCAGAGCATTCATGCGCAAGATCGAGGCTTGGTTCTTTTCGCGGTCTAGTGCCAGGTTTTGGACTTCCTGCGGGTCGTTTTGCAGGTCGAAAAGCTGAACGTCATTGTTTTTAAAAATCTCATCCATCGTCTGCGGCGTGTTACACGCGGTTGGCGCGTAGTACCGGCCAAATTTGTAGCGTCCGTCAAACACTAAAGCGAGCAGACCGCGCTTCGTTAGATCCGCCTCCGACAGCGGTGGCGACGTTTCGTTCATAAACTGCGTGTCCATCGTTTTGTTGAGGAAGGCCCCGTCAACGGTCGACGGACCAACGTAGTTGAAGAGAATCGCCGGACGGATCTCCGTCAAACTTGCTTTTTCCGGCTCCGCGAGGAGCGCCGAGAAGTCGTGGCCCGGCAACGCCTTCACCGCGGATGGCCGCTTCGACTCGGGGAGCCCCGTAAGGCCGGCAAACGTGGGAAGCAGGTCGAGATGACTCGTGAGTGCGGGGCAGGTCGTGCCGGCCTGCGCGCCCGGGTGCGCAACGATCAACGGCACGTGGATGTTTTCCTCGTAGACGAACGGCCCCTTACCTTTCAACCCGCCGTGCGCGCCGCCCATCTCGCCATGGTCGGCCGTGAAGACTACAACCGTATCCTTCCACGAGTCCGTTTGATCCAATGCGTCGACAATCTGCCCGATGCCGCGGTCGACGTCTTGAATTGCATTGAGATAGTAGTTGTAAAAGATCGTCCACATGTCTTTGCGATCCGTTGGGATCGTGCCCGACCAGCCGTCCCATCCTTGTTTGTATTCCGACAGCGCACCCGGCATACCGGGAGCGGCGAGCGATTCGTCAAGACTGGCCGGAAGCGCGAACGACCAGGTCTTCTCGTAAATCGAACTTGCCGGCGGCGGTGG
>JABCZE010000007.1 GCA_013289785.1 Vulcanimicrobiota bacterium
TCCATGAAACGATCGACCGATTCTTGCGGGATGCCGGCCGCGACGAGCCGGACCGCCAGTCCCTGCCGGTCGTGAGGCGGCGTCACGAACATAAACGTTGACGTGTCGCTTCCCGAGGCGCTGACCGTGCACCACTCTGCCGAGGCTGGAATCAGTGCCGTTTGATAGCGCGATAGCGTGACGGTGGAGGCATCGCTTGCGACTTCGAGCGGCTCGTTGAGGGACATCAAGATCAGCGGACGCCCGTTGGTTCGTAGCGACGCGGGTTCGTTCGTTGCGACGATGCGCTCGACGACGAAATGTTCGTCGGCGATCAGCGCCGTCCGGTCGAGGCCCTCGAAATGATAGGGAACCTGCAAGAGCGTTCCGGTTGCCGTCGCCTGGTACTTCAGCACGTCGGCGGCTTTTTGCACGTTGAGCTCGCGCGGCTTGCCGTCGAGGCCGACGCGGTTGAAGTCGAACATCCGATACGTGAGATCGGAGGCCTGCTGCGTTTCGAAGACCGTCACGCCGGGTCCGATCGCGTGAACGACTCCGTGCGGGATGTAGACGGTGTCGCCGGTTTTGAGGTCGATCTTGCGCAGAATCTCGCCGAGCGTTCCGTCGGCGACGCGCTGCAAGTATTCCTCGCGCGAGGTGTCGCGCGTCCAGCCGTAGATGATCTGTGCTTGCGGCTGGGCATCGAGAACGTACCAGCACTCGGTCTTGCCAAAGGGCTGATGCTCGACGCGCTGCGCGTAGGCGTCGTCGGGGTGAACCTGCACCGAGAGCCAATCGTGCGCCGTGATGATCTTCGTAAGTACCGGAAAGATGCGTTTGGGATTGATGTCGCCCATCAGCTTGGGACCCAAGCGCATGCGCAGATAGGCGACGTTGTTGCCGGCTAGGGAGCCGTTGAGAATCCGATCGGTATCCCAGCATTCCCACGATTCGCCCAAGCGCGCCTGTGGATCGCCGTGCTTGCCGTAGACGCGCACCAGCTCGTCACCGCCCCAGACCTGCGTCGTGAGCTTTGGATCGAGGACGTAGGGATAGAGGAAGTCGTTTTGCACGGTTCGGCTACGATACGATGGGTTTGGTGGGAATTCCGCCAGCGAATATGAAGACAGGCCGCTGTGCACGAGCTTTACGTCGGGATCGGCTCGAACCTCGGCGACCGGCAGGCGAACATCCTGGCCGCGCTGCAGCGTTTGCGGGCGCGCGCGCAAATCCTAACCGTCTCGGCGTTTTACGAATCGGAGGCCGCCGACGGCGCGCAAGGGCCGGCTTACTTGAACGTTGCCGCGGCGCTGCGCTCGCAACTCGATGCAGAAGCCTTCGCAAGCTTTGCGCGGGACGTCGAGCTTGCCGTCGGGCGCGCGCGCGGAACGCGGCGGCTCGAGGCGCGTCCGATCGACATCGACCTTCTCGTATTCGACGGAGAGACCGTGCAAGCGCAGCTCGATGCTCGTCCGTATAATGCGGTTCCGCTCGCGGAAATAGCGCCGCAACTGGTTCGTGCCTCGGCCAACGGCCTGGTTCGCCGGCGGGAACGCGGGCTTCGGTTCGACACCGATCGCCAATCCGAGGAGCCCGAGGTCCGGCTTTCGTTGAGCCGAGCCGGCGTTACGCGCGTGCGCCGCGTCGTACATTTAGAAATTGATGGCCGGCCGGCGGTCTATAACGGCGAGTTCTCGATGGTCGCGGATCTTGCGGCCGACCGGGCCGGCGTTCATATGTCGCGCTTTGCGGAAATTCTCGAAGAAGCGACGCTCGACGTGCTGGCCGGCGCCACCAAACCAGCACGCATCGAACGACTGGCCGAAGCGATCGCACGTGAGATCGTGCGCAGCCAGCGTACCGTACGTGCCGAGGTGCGCCTGCGTGCCAGCTTCGGTTTGGAGCGCTGGACGCCGGTGAGCGGAAAGCGCGGCGAAGAGACCTACACGCTGGTCGGTATCGCGCATGCCGACGAAAGCGGAACGCGCCGCGTCGTCGGCGTCGAGGCCGAAGGCATGACCGCTTGCCCCTGCGCCCAGGCGATGGTGCGCGAACACTCGATGCATCAGCTCGTCGAAGCCGGCTTTAGCGAGGGCGACGCACGCCGGGCGCTCGGCGTCCTGCCGGTGGCGACGCACAACCAACGCGGGCGCGGCAGCATCCTGATCGGCGTGCCCGAGGCGCAGAGCGACGTCATCCGCGCCGAAGACCTCGTCGAAATCGTCGAAAACTCGATGTCGAGCGAAACCTACGATCTGCTCAAGCGCCCCGACGAGTTCTTCGTGGTCAACAAAGCGCATCACAATCCGAAGTTCGTCGAAGACGTCGTGCGCGGAATCCTCTGGCGCACGCTCGAGATGTATGCCGACCTTGGCGAGGAGACGTTCGTCTTCGCCAGCCAAGTCAACGAAGAGTCAATTCACAAGCACGACGCCTTCGCCGAAGGCTTCGGGCTCTTCGGCGAGCTGCGCGCCGAGCTTCGCACCGGACTGCCGGTGGAAAAAACCGATTTAGGAGCCTTCCTCCAGCGCCGCGATGCGCGCGCGGAGTGACGGGTGCGACGAGAAGAAGAACTCGTACCACGGCGGCGGATCTTCGTCGGCGAGATTCTGATCGCGTAAACGCCGAAAGGCGGATGCTCCCCCCGCGGCGTCGCCGGTAGCGGCGATCGCGAAACGGTCCGCGGCCCACTCGCGAGAGCGCGAAAACGCAAAGAGCAATGGCCGAAGGGCCTGCGTCGCAACGACCATCGCTGCGTTGAGCCGCACGATGAGCAGCGGCCGGTCGTGCAGCTCCTCGCGCTCCTTCTTTGAGATCGAAGCATTCGAGACGAGGAAGAGCACGAAGGCCATCAGCTCGCCCAGGCCGATCAGCCGCCACGTGTCTTTATTCACGTAGTGGCCGAGTTCGTGGGCCACGACGAACTCCGTTTCGTTCTCCGGGAAGGCCTCGATCAGCGTATCGCCGAGCACGATGCGGTGCGTCTTTCCGATGCCGGTCACAAAGGCGTTCGCCTTGCGCGTCTGCCGGCTCATGTCCATTCGAAGGATCGCGGCGTCGCCGACTCCGTACCGCGAGGCGAGCGCGCGCAAGCGCTCCTCAAGCGAACCCGTCACCGGCTCGAACTTGTTAAAGAGCGGCATCACGTAGATCGGGACGATGAGGTTTCCAATGATGAAGAGCGGGAAGACGCCGATGGATGCCAGGACCGGCCATCGCCGCGGCGCGCACTTGAGGGCAAAACCGACGAGCGTTGCCAGCAGTGCCGTCGCACCGGCGGAAATCGCGGCGCCCTTCGCATAGTCGCTCAGCCAGTCGTTCCGCGATTGGTCGCTCAGCCCAAAGCGGCGTTCGAGCGAGTATTCCTCGACGAACGAGACCGGCAGCTCCACGAGTGCCGACGCTACGGAGTATGCGGCGTAGTAGGCCGCCGGACGGGCCCAAACCGGAAGCCTCGCCGTTGCCCGGTCCACGCGAGCTGCCAGCGGGCCGTAAGCAAAGGCGAGGAATCCGGCGGTTCCGCGCAGCGTACCGCCTACTTCGAGCGCTCGTCGAATTCGGGCGTAGGCTGCGGCATCTTTGGCGACGGCCGGGGCAGGATCGCGCCACTCGAGAAACGCTTCGAACGCTCGCGCCGCGACGTAGCCGGCGCCCAATCCCATTCCAACGCCCAACAGCAACTTGCGACCGCTCATGGGCGGCGCGCTTCGCCGAAAACCGCTTCCCTCCGCTACGGCGCGGTCAGGTTCCTTAGACGATCGAAATCGTCTCTTTGGGCTTGGGGTGTGCGGCGATCGCGGCGAGCAGGCTATCGGCCAAGACGTCGCAGACCGGATCGTCGAGCTCCTCGATTCGTCCCTCGTCGGCAAGCTGCAGCTTGACGGGATCGACCGGGATGCGCGCAAAGACCGGGGCCTGCGCCAAATCGGCGACGCGCTGGGCGTACGACGGCCCAAAGATCTCATACTGCTTTCCCGTATCGGGCGCCACGAAGTACGACATGTTCTCGACGACGCCGAGAACCGGTTTTTTTAGTTGGTGGATCAAGTTGGCAGCCTTGCGCACGATCATCGTCGCCAGCGCTTGCGGCATCGTAACGAGCACGACGCCGTCGATGTTCAACGACTGCAGCACGGTCAGCGGCGCGTCCGACGTGCCGGGCGGAAGGTCCACGAGCAAAAAATCAAGCTCGCTCCAGAGCACTTGCTCGTAGAACTGGCGGATGACGCTTGCAACGATCGGCCCACGCCAGATCATCGCTTTATCTTCCTGGTCGGTAAAGAGATTCGAGCTGACGACTTCGATCGCGCTTCGCGTCACTGCCGGATGCATGAGCGGCTGGGGCTGGCCTTGCGGCGTGGTTTTGACCGGGTCGGCTTCGATCTTCAACGGTTCGCGCAAACCAAAGAGCCTCGGGATCGAGGGCCCGGTGATGTCGGCGTCGATGATGCCGACGCGATAGTGTTTGCGCCGTAGCCCCACGGCAAGCAGTGCGGTAACCAGCGATTTGCCGACGCCGCCTTTGCCCGACATGATCGGAATTGTGTGCGCGAATTTGGTACGGCCGCTGAAGGCGCCCGGTGCCCGCGCGGCCGGCCGGCGCGCTTCCTCGGAAATCTTGGGCACGCTCCCCGACCGTCGAGCCTCTTTGAGTGCGTTGAGGATAGGTTCGACGAGAAGGCCGTGCGCCCGGGCGCCCTGCTCGACATTCTCGTATTTGCTCACGCCGCATCCGCTGCAGCCCAGCCCAAATGCCGTCAAAACCTCGGCGGCAATCGGCAGCTGCGCAACGAGCTCCTTGATATTGGTTTGTGGGGCGATCTCGATTTCGGGCATGGCTTCTCGGTTGAACCTTCGAACCGCGCCAGAGTATGCAAGGGTCGATCGAGCGCGCGCTTGCGGTGCTCGCCGGGGGCTGCGATTCGCCGGTTCGCTCGGGTTGGAGCGCCGGCTTGCCGATGTTCGTGCAAGCTTCGGCCGCGGGCGCGTATGCCTACGACGAATCGGGCCGGCGCTACATCGACTACATCATGGGTTACGGGCCGTTGCTCTTCGGCCACACCCATCCCGAACTGATCACCGGCCTCGACGCACTTGCCAAGCACGGCTTCGTCTGGGGATCGACACATAGTGAAGAGATTCGTCTCGCCGAGCGCATTGCGGCGTATCTACCCTCAATGGAGCGCATGCGCTTCGTCACGACCGGAACCGAAGCGATGATGAGCGCGGTCCGCGTGGCGCGCGCTTTTACCGGACGTTCGCGCATCCTCAAGTTTGCCGGAAACTATCACGGCCATTTCGATCTGGCGCTGATCGATGCGGGCGCGTCGGCCGGCACGCGAACCGGGGGAATTCCGCAAGGCGTGCGCGGCGACGTGCTCGTCGCCCGCTACAACGATCTCGCCTCGGTTGACGAACGGCTCGACGGAAATGAATCCGAACTTGCCGCGATCATCGTCGAGCCCATCGGGGCCAACATGGGTCTCGTACAGCCGGCCGGCGGATTTTTGGAAGGCCTGCTGCGACGCGCCCGGCGTGCCGGCGCGCTCTTGATCTTCGACGAAGTCATCACCTGGCTGCGTTTCGGTTTGCGCGGCGCGCAAGGCCGCACGAGCGTCGTTCCGGATTTGACGGCGCTGGGAAAGATCATGGGCGGCGGCCTGCCGATTGCAGCGTTCGGCGGCCGTCGCGACGTGATGGCGGTGCTGGCGCCCGAGGGCACGACCTTCACCGGCGGGACGCATGGCGGAAATCCGTTCTGCGTCGCGATGGCGCATCGCGTTCTCGACTTGCTCGAAGCGCATCCGGAGTATTACTCGTACATGGATGGGCTCGCGCGGCGTCTCGCCGGCGGCCTTCGCGAAATCTTTGCGCAACGCGGACTGCCCTATGCGGTCGTGCAGCGGGAGTCGGTCGTCGATTTCAAGTTTCGCGCCGGCCCGGCGGCGCAAAACTACGACGATGCCTGCAACGCCGATCGCGCGGCGTACGCGCGCTATTGCGCTGCGATGCTCGAACGCGGCGTCCTGCTCGCGCCCTCCCAAAACGAGGTGATGTTGCTCTCGACCGCTCACACCGCGCAAGACGTCGACGCGACGCTAGACGCGGCGCGGAACGGTCTTCGCGCGCAATAGGTTCGTTGCCACCGCGGCAACTGGAATGCCGAAGAAGATGACGTGCCCCGCCAAGATATAGAGAAAGAGCCAGAAACTCGGGAACGGATGAACGACGGCGTGCCCGAGATGAATGATGCCGCGCATGACCGTCATCGCGACGATGCCGAGGATGATTCCGGCCCACATCGCATGGTTCAAGAGCCAGCGAATGCGTAGAGCGGCGAACACAAAGAGAGCGCCCCACAGGATGCTGACGCAGAAGTGCAGCAGCGTACCGGCCCACGCCGTAACCCAGCCGCCGTGGTAAGCGGCCATCCCTAGAAGATTCGACGCGTCCCACTGCATGACGAGGATCGGCGTTACGCCCGGGGCCACGAACGGTTCGGTTACGACCAAATAGAGATCGAGCAGGATCGCGCCGCTCAGTCCCGCGACCACTGCAACGAGCGCTCCTCGCGCCACCCTGGTCTTCATCGTTCGACTCCGCTCACGACCGACTCCGCTCACGACCGAATAACGCGCCGCCACGGGTTGTGGTGACACGCAGCGGCCCCCGTTTAACGGAGGCCGCCGCGTCCTTTCGGCGAGGTCGTTGCGTTAGATCTTCACCTGTGCGTTGAAGTAGAGATTGATCGGAGGCGCTAAACCGCCGATCGCGCCGTTGTTTTGGCCGCCGGACGGGATGTAGCTTTGCGTCCACGGCGTGCTCGCCTTGTTGGCCGCCCGGTCACCGATGCCCGTGCCGTTGTAGAAGTTGCCTGGATAGAGCGTACTGTTGAGCGCGCCGCCGTCCGGCGCGTAGGCGCAGGCCACGTTACTCGGTGGATTGGCGATCGTCCACGGCTCCGTCGTTCCTCCGAAACAGACGTGGAAGAGACCGGCGCCGAGCAGCGTTAGCCGAATGCGAGGGCTCACGTCGTAGGCCACTTGAAGGTTGCCCACGACTGAGTTGGGTTGCTCGATATTACCGAACGCGAACGTCCCGGTCTGGAAATCCGGCGTGTACAAGTAGCCGTACGCACCCAAACCCGGAGAGGTCGCATAGAGGTAGTTGCACTGTAGCGGGTTGGTCTTCGGCGAGAGCTTCGTAATTCCGGACTTTGCCGAGTTCAGCACGCAGGAGCGGGGATCGACACCGTTGTTGTCCAGCGGGGTGCCATAGAAGCCGCCGCTCTGGAAAGAGAAGCTCGGCGTGATTGCCAGCTTATCGTGGCGCCAGTTGAGGATCAGCGACGAGACGTAGGGTGAGATGTAGCTGACGAACGAGCCGTTGAGACTGGGCGCGATCGCGGTCGAGTAGGGATTGTACCAGCCGCCGAGGTCCAGGAGCCCCTGCGACGGCAGATTGTAGTACGGGTTGAAGATCGTATCGTAACCCTTCGCGATCTTGCCGTTGCGCGTGTTGCACGGAACGCCCGTTCCGGCTTGGTAGCAGGGAAATCCGCCGCCGCCTTTGGTCAGCAAGTTGTACTGTGAAATGACCCCGTTGAGCACGCCGATCGGGTTGGGAATGATGCCGCCGGTCGAGAGCGGCACGTTCTGGAACATCACCTTCGAATTCGTGTACGTGAAGGCCAGCTGTCCCGAGAATCCATTGCGGGTGAAGTCGCCCTTACTGAACTGAAACTCCACGCCTTCGTCGCGATTGACGCCGACCGGAATCTGCGTCGCAAAGTTCGAGCCGATGAACGTTTGCTGCTGCCAGTTCGAGACCCAAGTGTAGAACGGCGAGACCTTCAGGCTCATATCCGTGCCGCGGAAGTGCTGCTCGTACGAGAGATCGTACTGGCCCGACGAAATGCCCGGAATCGGATGGAAGGGCGAGTAGAAGCCAAGGTTCATCGTGTTGTTCCAGACGGACCGCTCGTCGCCCGAGAGACTCAGATACTGGACCGACGCGGAGATAGGTGGCTGCGTGTAACGGCCGGCCGAGACACGCCAAACGACGTCCGGCGATTGCGAATAGGTCGCCGAAAAGCGCGGTTCCCAGTAGTTAAGGGTGTACGAACTGGGCGACGCCGCCGTGAAGTTTGGCGCTGCGACGCCGTTCTGCGTCGTGCCGTTGGGGTGGACCCAGCCGGTGTGGGGACCCGTCGGATGAAGGAGCGTGGCCGCGGTGTCACAGTTTCCGTTTACGTACTGAGCATTTGCCGGAGGCGGTTGACCCGGCGCCAACAGTTGCGTCAGAACTTGGTTCGTCGGGGCGTAGACGCAGGTATAGTTCGCCGACATGTTCGCGTAGAACTCGTCAGCCGGGGTTGCCGAGTCCGGGAGTTTGTACGTGAAGTCATCGTAGCGAATCGCTGCGTTGATCAGGATCTTATCGTTGGGGCGGAACTGATCGGCAAGCGAGAAGTTCTCGAACTCGGGTTTGACCGTGTTGTACGAACCGCTCGCGTTACCGCTCCACAGACTATCCCACTGTGCTCCAGCCCTGGCGGCCGGAGTACCCGGGGCGCCGTAGCCCGAAGGGCCGCCGGTAGCGGCACCGGTCCACGTGGGATTCACAATGCAGTTGGTGCTGTACGTCTTGGCGCAATTGAGGGTGCCCGACGACGTTTTGAGGCTCAACGTCGTGTCGTAGTAGCTGCTGCTCAGACACGGCACGGAGTAGCCGAAGGCGCCGCTCGGAAGATTTTGCTGGTTCCCGTAGCAGCTGAAGCCGGCACCGGTCTTGGCCATGTAGCCGATCGGCGAATCGTTTCCGGCGGCCGAAGCGTTGTTCCAGCGGATCACGCCGGCCGTCGTATAGTTGCCGTCAAGCGTCACGAGGTTCTGGTCGTTGAGCTGGTCTTGAAAGTCCAGCGCGCCGCCAGAGGTGTGCGTAATGAGTTGATACTGCGGGGAGGCCGGCAACGATGGGACGCCGTCTCCGGTCGCGCCCGCGAGCGGGTTGTTCTGCAGCCAATCCGAGTAGAAGGTGTAACCGTATGCGCGCAGATAGGCCGATTGGCTCAGCGCGTACGTGTACTGCAGTTTGGTGATGCCGGCATCGTTCCGAATGGTCGCTTGCGAGTTGTCGTCGGCCGGAAGTGGACCGTTAAACGCGTGGGCCGGCGTGTTGGGAACCATGTAGACGCCCGGCGAACGGACCGTCCCCGTACCGGTTTTATAGTCGTACGCGCCGATCTGGGTGCCGAACGGGACGTTGTAGGCAACGCCGTCCGCGTATCCCACATAGGTCGGTGCACAAGGGATCGTTCCAAGGATGCTCGAGCCGCACGTGTAGGGCCCGGGCCCGAGTCCCAGGCGCCCCAGATAGAACTGGCTCGGCTGCAGGAAAGAGACTATCTGACCGATCCCCGAGCATCCGTTGACGGTTAGGCCGGGGCCCACCGCCTCGGGACCGCAAGTCGGAGGCGCAGCTCGCGTTCCGTACGCGCCCCAGATCAGCTGGTTGTTGCCGGGTCCTATATCGTCCAGACTGTTATAGCTGTAGTTGTTGAGCGCCGAACCGCTCCAGAGCACCTGCACGTCATCGCGCAAACCGTTAGCCTTAGGAATGCCCATGTGCAGGTTGATCACGTTCTCGCGATCGGTGACCATCGACGGGTCGCCGGCGATACCGTTGTAGTACTGCCAGCATCCCTGGTCCGGGAAGCTAAACTTCGGCCCGTACATTTGGCAAATCGGCTTCACGCCTTGCCCGGTGCCGAAGACCGCAGTCGGCGATGTGTCGAGAATTTGATTGCTCAGTGCGCCGTAGCCGAGCAACGTGCCGTCGGTATCGCCCGACAAGAAACCGCCCGGCGTCATGTATCCGGCGCCGTTCGTGTTGTCGAAGAAACGGAAAGCTTGATTGTAGCCTAAAAGGCCGATGTAGTAGCTGAAGTTCCGATCGGGGGTCGAGCCGCCGATCTCGACGCTTGCCTGATGGTAGAACTGCGGCGTCGCGATACCCAGGTTGGCCGTCGCGTAGCCCGGGAACGTACCGGTCTTGATAACCTGGTTGATGAAGCCGGCCGTGCCGGCGGAGGCAACCGAGGACGGACCGCCGCCGGTGTAGACCTGCAGTTCGGAGAGACCGAGGCTCGATTCCGTTCCGGAGTTGTAGTTGTCGAAGGACCGGTTGATCGGGATGCCGTCGTACTCAAAGCCCGTGTAGTACGAGTTTTGGCCGCGGATGTAGGCCGCGTTGAAATCCCAACCCATGCCACCCTGCGACGTCTGAATGCCGGGGACCGACGCCATTGCCGAGTAGGCGCTGTTGAGGTTTCCGCCTCCGCCGAGCGCGGCGGCAGCGGCGGCTTGCGCGGCGTTGACGCTGTAGAGATCGCCGCCGACGCCGGCCTTTACCAGCGACGAGCCGGCTTGCGACGTTACCGAAGCGATGATCTTGAGCGTTTTGGTCAGCGTATAGCTGACCGTCTGCGTTTGATCGGCAAAGACGACGGTGCCGGCGACCGATATGCCTTGATAGCCGAACTTGTTCAGACTAAGCGTGTAGGTGTCGGGAGTGAGCGAGAGCAGGACGAAGCGACCGCCGGCGTCGGTCGTTGCCGTTGCGCTCTGCGACGGCGATATCGCTTTCACGCTTACTCCGGCCAAAGGCGCTCCGGTGTTATCGCGGACGATCCCGGTCACGTTTCCGGTGACTCCTGCCAGTGCCCATGTTTCCTGGAACAGGAATGCGACCAGAAGCAGAACGGCGACGCTCGTAAACCGGAGCGTTCGTTGCTGTTTCATTTTTTGCGTACTTCCCTCTTTGTCGTAGCTCGAAGTTGCGCGCGTTAGTTCGCGCGCTCTATCGACCTTGGGACTTCCTGGGAGTGCGACCTTTTGATGATCGTTGAGCAACGCGCGCATCGCGGTACTTTCGCTTCAACGATCTTCAAGAAGCTCAAGTAATCTCAAAAGCGGAACGCCGTCAAACGCTCGACGCGTTTTGTAGTTTCATGAAGACGGCGCGATAAAAGCTGCGTATTGTGTAGTCATGGCGGTATCGCCGATGGAGCGACAAGTACTGAGGCTATTGCACCGGGCTAGGAACCCCGGCGCTCTGGCGGCAATGTCGGTTCCCGTTGGCGCGCTCGAGCAAATCGTCAACGACGCGCTCGCCGGCGACGACGCGCGAACGGAAAACCTTCGCCGCGTAATCTTCGAAGCGGATTTCAAGCGCACCGCAACCAATTCCGAGCTGGCGCGGCGAAGCGGCGTCTCCCTGCGTCATTTCCAGCGCTGGAGGGCCGAAGCGGTCGCCTCGATCGCCCGGCACGCCGGCGGTTCGCTAGGATCGATCCAAGCACCCCGCCCGCCGCGAAGCGGCCCCTGCTGGCGTTTCCGGCATGAGGTTGCCGCGTTTCTTGCAGCCCGCGACCGCGGCAACGCTTTGGAGATGCGCGCCATCGCAACCAACCTGATGCGTTTGGCCGGGGATGCCGAGACGCAAATGCTCGCCCAGGCATATCTCGGCGATGCAAACCGGCGCCTCGGCATTACCGAAGAGCGGCTCGCGCTCGATCTTGGGGTTCCGCGGGTGCGCGGATCTCGTTGCTGGCGACGGATCGCTCGAGACGTCGAACGCGCGGCCCAACTCGCGCTGCAAGATCGGATCCCGCAGGCCGAAGCCCTAGCGTCGCCGGCTTGGCAGCGTTGCGAACTGCGTGGCTTCCAAGGCTTGGCCGCGCGCTGCGCTGCCGTGTTTTGCGCAACGGCCCAGGCTCGTGGCGCGTTTGACGAAGCCCGTTTGTGGCGGGCGCGCTCGATCGAGCGTCTTCTGCCGACTCAAGACCGTCTTTTGGCCGCCGATCTCTTCCTCCGCCCCGCCTACGGCCCAGGGAACCGTATGGATCGCGCTCTTTCCGACGTGCTCTACGAGCGTTTGCACGTGATCGTGCCGCAACTTCTCGGCGACGGCGCACCGCAGCGAGCCGCTGTTACCGAGCTGTTAGAAGAGCTTTTCGACGCGCGGGTCTCGTCGCGTGCGATTGCCTCCGTTGCGCGATGCGACTCGGCTTTCGCGCATTATATCCAAAGAAATGTGGAGCCCGTCGCCGAGATGCTGGCGCTCGCGCTGTCGGCACTGACGGCCACTCCGTTCGACCCCGCCCTCGACGGGCTGCATTGCGCTTTGGCGGATTGCGGCGCGAAACTGCGCCCGGCGGTGCCGCGAACGATCGCAATTGCGGTTCCAAAGTCACAGCCGGCCCCCATCGAGCATTTGAAGTTTGATGATCAACGGTCAGGGAGGGTCGAATATCCCGCCGGTCTACACGTTCGGTTCCTTCCGTTTCGATCCGACGCGGGGGCTGCTCACGCACGGCGCCGCCGTGACCCCGTTGCCGGACCGCCTGGCGCAGTTGCTGGTTCTGCTCATTCACGCTAACGGCGACGTCATCGACAAGGAGACGATCGCGACGCGAATTTGGCCCGACACGGCCGTCAGCGACGGAAATCTCTCGCAGCATATGTACATGCTGCGGCAGCTGCTCGACGAGCGCGCCGCCGACCGCACCTATCTGATGACGGTGCGCGGGAAAGGATATCGTTTCGTCGCCCCGGTCAGCATCGTCGCTCCCATCCTGGCCGAGACGGCGCTGCATGCGGCTGAGGATTCGGCGGATCGCATCTTCAACGGCGCTCCCGAAGCGTTCCACCACTACTGCCGTGGCTCGTACCTCCTGGAAAAACGGACGGCGAGCGCGTTGACCGCGGCAGCCGAGCAGTTCGAAGCGGTCTTGCGCGTCCATCGGGATCACGTTCCGGCGCTCATTGGGCTTTCTCGCGCGTACGCGCTGATGGCCCAGTATTGGTATGCTTCCGGGTCGTATACGTTTCCGAAAGCCAAAGCCGCAATCGTTCGGGCGCTCGAGCTCGATCCGTCGTCGGCGGAGGCCCGGGCCACGCTCGCGCTCATTCTGCTCTTTTGCGATTGGAACTGGTTCGAGGCCGAGCGCGAAATCGATACGGCCGTTCGGCTCAACCCGACCTCGACGCTGGTCTACATGAACGCCGCGTGGTTTTATATGTGCAAAGGTTCCGGCGACAAACCCGTGCGTGAGATGCAGCGCGCTCTGCTGGTCGAGCCGTCATCGGCGGCCTTGCAGCTTTTTCTCGCCCGAATCTTCCTTCACACCGGGCAGTACCGGCGCGCAATCGGCGCGTTCACCAACTTGATCGAAAGCGGCGCCGACTTCGCGATCGCGCGGCGTCACCGCGCTCAAGCCTTCATTCTGAACGGACAGCCGGCCGAAGCGATCGCCGATTTGGCCCTTTTGCCGCACGATCGCGCCGAGGACATCGCGTTGCGCCTACCGCTGCTCGGCCGCGCCTACGCAGACTGCGGCGACACCGAGCGCGCCGAAAGCATCTACCAAACGCTGTTGGAGATGGCGCGCACCGAGTTCGTCATGGGCTTCAACCTCGCGACGGTCGCCGTCGGGCTCGGACGGATCGAAGAGGCATTGGAACATCTCGAGCGCGCCCTGAAGGTGCGCGAGCCGGCGCTGATCATGCTGCGGAGCCTGCCGTGGTTCGAGCCGATCGCCCAGCGCTCGCGGTTCAAAGCGATGCTGCGCGCGATTTGGCCGGACTACTCTCGAATCGGAACCGGATAGACGGCGGGGCTGCGCAGCCCGTTCGCATCGACGCTGCGAACTCCGAGAATATAATCGTCTTTGGATATCGGAACCGTGGCTTCGACGACGTCGCCCGCGTTGCGAGCGCCTTGCCACTGCGGCGCATCGGTCGTTCGCCAGACGATCTCGTAGGAAACGGCATCCGCAGCGCGCGTCCAGCGCAGCGTCGAGTCATATCCGAGCCGCGCCGTCACCAGGTGAACGCTGCCCGGCGGCGCGGGGCCCAGCGCCAGCGTCGCCAGCGCGCCAACGTTGGCTTGCGTCGCACGTTTCAAGTACTCCGGATCGATGTATTGCGGAAGGTCGCCGTACTGCACGCCGTCTTTCATCGCAACGTCTTGATGCTGATGGGTGAAGTTCTCGTGCGGTTCGACGAAACGCACGGCGGCGGAGTATCCCACCGATTGGAACGACTCCTGATCGCCGCCGCGCAGGAAGCGGTCGGAGCGAAAGATTTGCCGCACGGTAAAGTTTGGAACGTACACCGGCACGATCTCCGCGATGAAACGCGAAAGTTCGCGCGACGGCGAGTCGTTCTCGCTGCCGACGAGGTTGATGCGCTCGATGCCGGCTCCCGCCGGTAACGCTTCGCTGAAAACGCGAATAACGCCGGGCTCGGAGCTTCCGTCGCCGCCGACGGAGTTTCCGACGATGTCGTTATTGAGAACCGCCAGCACCGGCGCGTGCGCGGCTGCCAGCTCGTGGGCGTAGTGGTTGCTGCCCCATAGGCCCAGCTCTTCTCCGTCGAAACACGCAAAAACGATCGTGCCGCGAAAATGCGTCGCGGCCATCACGCGCGCCGCTTCCAAGACGGCGGCGACGCTGGAGCCGTTGTCGTCGGCACCCGGTGCGATGCCCAGGCCGTCGGTGCAACGGCCGTCGCAGTCGTCGTAGTGGCTCGACATGATGTAGATTCGCCCCGGCTCGCCACCCCGCAGCGTCGCGATGACGCTCGATTCGGTCACGGCGCGCGGCGTTCGCGGCGTTTTCGGTTGGAGGTACGTGTCGAGCTCGACGCTCATCCGTCCGGGCGCCGTCGCCGCGATCGCGGTGAACTGGCCCGCGATCCAATCCCGCGCGCCGAAGACTCCGCGCTGCGACGTGGAGGCCGTTTCGGAGAAGTCGTTGCGCGTTTTGAACTCGACGAGGCGGTCGACCGTGCTCTTCAACCGATCCGCGCGCACCGCTCCGACCATCGTGGCGATCGGCGGGTAGGCAGGCGGCTGTGGCATCGGTTCGTTGCCGGCCGCTGCAACGAGCAGCAGCGCGCCCAGGATCGCGGCTCGCCGGCGGAAATTAGTTGCGGGTGACGGACTCATCGCGCAAACTTCCGGCCGTCTACGTTCTGGCCTGCAGCGATGGGTCGCTCTACACCGGAGCTACGGTCGACCTTGCGCGCCGGCTCGGCGCGCACCGCCGGGGCGCCGCCGCCAAATACACGCGCGGCCGCCTGCCGGTCGCACTCATCGGATGGTGGCACCCCGCCACCTTCGGGCTTGCGAAATCGCACGAGGCGCGCTTCAAGCGCTTGCGGCGTGCGGCCAAGCTGGCGGCGTTGAGCAGCGGTCTCGTCTATGGCTGCGTGGTTCACACGGATGCGTAGACGGCA
>JABCZE010000008.1 GCA_013289785.1 Vulcanimicrobiota bacterium
CTTTCGACGAGGCTGCGTTGCGGGATGCCGTGACGCACCTCCGTACCGATAACGCACAGGGAGAGTATTACCTCACGGATTTGGTCGGAAATTTCGTGAGCGCCGGAAAAGGCGTTCGGCCGGTGCCGGCGACCGATCATCTTTCGGTGCTGGGAATCAACGACCGCGTCGAGCTGGCCCAGGCACGCAAAGAGATGAACGCACGCCTGTGTGCCGCGCACATGCGCGCCGGCGTCACGATCGTCGACCCGGACACGACCTATTTGGAGCCCGAGCTGACCATCGGCGCCGATACCGTGCTCTATCCCAACACGACGATCGCGCGCCTTTCGGAGATCGGCCGGAACTGCGTCGTCGGCCCGAACACCCGTTTGTCCAGCGCGAAGCTCGGCGAGCGCGTCACGGTGCGGGAAAGCGTGGTCAGCGATACCACGGTCGGCGACGATGTCTGGATCGGGCCGTTCGCCCATCTTCGCGGTGAGACGCGGCTCGGCGACAAGACTCACGTCGGCAACTTCGTCGAAATCAAAAAATCGAGTCTGGCCCGCCGCGTCAAGGTCAGCCATCTCTCGTACCTGGGCGACGCGACGATCGGCGAAGAGACCAACATTGGCGCTGGCACGATTACCTGCAACTTCGACGGCCAACGGAAGCATGCGACGGTCCTCGGGCGCAACGTCGCGATCGGCTCGAATACGTCGCTCATCGCGCCCGTCACCGTCGGCGACGGAGCGTTGACCGGCGCCGGTTCCGTCGTCACCAAGGACGTTGCCGCGGGCGAACGCGTCGCGGGAAATCCAGCACGCCCGATGCAGAAGAAGTAGGTAGCTCCAACCGAAAGAGGGTGTCGTGAGACACGCGAGCGCCGACGAGTCAAAAGCAAAGGAGCGCTTCTTTGCGTAATGGCATAGCCGCAGCCGCGCTGTTCCTCGCGCTGTTTGGGTTTGGCTTCGGCACGGCTGCAGCCGTCGAGCGGCCCAACGCGCTCGATCTTCGAGTCGATACCCTTAGCAGCGCGGCGCTGATGAGCGAGCCCGCGACGCGCCTGGTCGATCCGCAGCGGCAGGCGGCGGCGCTACGCCGCGCGCACTGGACGCTGCCCGGATGGGTGCTCATCTTCCTTTGCGAGTCTGCGTCACTCTTTTGGCTGTGGAGTTCGGGCGGCGCCGCGCGCCTTCGGGACTGGCTGCGCCGTCGAATCCGCTCCGATTGGCTGCTGCGCTTTGCGTTCGGCGCATCGCTCGCGGTCGTGGCGCGCCTCGCCTCGCTGCTGCCCGCCTTCTACTTGTATCGCGTGGCGCGCATCATGCAGATGGACTTGGAACTGACGCGCTGGTGGCTCGTCTCGTGGGGCATTCACACGCTGTTGGGTATGCTGATCGCGGGTTTGATCGCCGCGATCGTACTCGGATGGGTGCAGCGGACGCATCACTGGTATGTCTACACGGTCCTGGGGATTCTCGCGGGCTGCGTCATTTGGGCGTACGCGAGCCCCTACGTCGCCGTCTTCGGGCGCACGATTCACCCGCTCGCCGGGCGCCTCGATGCGCGCACGCACAGCGTGCTCGTGCGCGCCGGCTTCGGCGGTCTCCACGTTGGCGTGGAGGGCGTGCGCAACACGCCGATCGGCGAAGCGGCAATTATCGGCATCGGCTCGACGCGTAAGATTCTGCTGACCGACACGCTCGTCGCGGGCGACACGCCGGCGGAGCTGGAGTACGACGTGGCCGTCGAGCTGGCGCACGCCGCGCACCACGACCTGCTCGCCATCGCTCTGATCGAAGGCGGCATCATCATCCTCTTTTCAGCGCTTGCGGTCGTGATCGCCGACCGCTTCCGCTTTCGCCGCGACGACGACCCGCTGTCGCGACTCACGATCGTCGGCGCGCTGCTGGCGCTGCTCTACATCGCCGCCGTTCCGGTGCGCAACGCGGCGTTTCGCTCGTACGATTTCTCGGCGGATCGGTACGCCGTCGCGCTCACCGGCGACCCGTCGGACGCGGTGCGCGCGCTCGTGCGCGACAGCGATCAGCGCATGGAAGAAGTCTGCCCCGAACTAGCCGCGATGCTCTTTCTCTACGCGTCGCCGGGAACCGGCATACGCGTCGCTGCAATCAATCACGTTCCGTCGGGGTGTCCTTAGGAGCTGTAGGGCTGCTAGACGCCCACGTATTGACGATCCGCATCGCCGCCTCGAGCCCCTCGTCGATCCACAACGTTACGCCGTCGGCCGCCGCCGAAATAATCTCCGGCAGCGCGCGGCGCTCGTCGTCGTTGAACTGGCTGAGCACGTGGTCGACGCTGTCGAACTCCGGACGCCCGAGGCCGACGCGCAGGCGTGGAAACTCTTCACCGATCGTCGCGATCACGGAACGCAGCCCGTTGTGACCGCCATGACCGCCGCTGGGACGCATGCGTAACTTTCCAAACGGCAGGTCCATGTCGTCGCTCACCACCAGCACGCCGGCCGGCGGCGTTCGATACCACGCCGAAATCAAACGCACCGGCGTCCCGCTGAGGTTCATGAACGAGGTAGGCTTCACGAAGACGATGCGGCGCGCCGAATCGAAGGCTTGCTGCGCCGCGTCTTTTTTCTTCCAGCCCGCGATGCCGAAGCGGCGCGCCACCTCGTCGACGACCATGAAGCCGACGTTGTGGCGAGTTGCCGCGTATTGCGTGCCCGGATTGCCGAGCCCGACGACCAGCCGCGGGGCGGCCGCCTCCGCCAGCTAGGTTCCCTTCCCCTCGGGTGCGGCCGGCTCGGCGCCGATCACCTGCGGCTCGGCGGTTCCTTCGGCCGGAGTGGCCTCTTCCTCGTGCGTCCGCGGCGGCTCGATCGTAACGACGAGCGTATCGGGCGGCGAGAGCAGGGTAAAGCCCGGCGGCAGCGGGATGTCGCCCGCGGTCACGTGGTCGTGAATGCCCAGCAGCGTCACGTCCACCTCCAGGTGCTCGGGAATCTGGTTGGCCGGACCCTCGACTTCGATTTCGTGGGCGACGATGTCCATCACAGCGCCCATCTCTTTGACGCCGATCGCCACGCCGACCGTTACGATCCCAAGGTGAGCGCTGATCGTTTCGTCGGCGGAGACGCGCTGCAGATCGGCATGGACGATGCGTCGCGTAACCGGGTGGGTTTGCACTTCGCGGACCAATGCCGTCTGCGGTTTCTTTCCGTCGTCGGTCAACGTGATGATGGCGTTGCGCCCGGCACGGTGCAGCAGCTCCTTAAACGCATGCGCGTCGACGGCGATGTGGTCGGGAACGGTCCCGTGCCCAAAGACGACCGCCGGAATCTTCCCTTGCGCGCGCAACGCTTGCGACCCGGTCGTTCCGAGTTTTGTGCGGTGTTCGATTGAGAGAGTCAACTCTTTGCTAGCCACGATATTCCTTTTCTCTTTCTACAGGGCGGCAACGGCTTCGGGAACCGGTGCCGGCGGCGTCACGACGCCGTCGACGGTTTCGTCGCCTGCAAAGAGCTCCGAGACCGAACGATTGGTGACGATACGATGGATCGCGTCGGCAAAGACCTGCGCGATCGAAAGTTGTACGAACTTAGGATGGTTGCCGTAATCTGCGAACGGAATGGTGTTGGTAACCAGCACCTTTTCGATCTCCGACTGTTCGAGCACCTCGACGGCTTCACCGGCAAAGATCCCATGCGACGCGACGGTATAGACTTTGGTCGCTCCCCGCGCCTTGATCGCTCCGGCCGCTTTGGCCAGCGTGCCGCCGGTCGAAATCATGTCGTCCACGACGACTGCGACTTTTCCGGCAACGTCGCCGACGATGTCGGTAACCTCGGAGATGTCGGGCTCCGGACGCCGCTTAAAGACGATAGCGAGCGTGCTATTCAGCCGTTTGGCGAACAGCTCGGCGCGGTGCACGCCGCCCGCATCGGGTGAGACGACGACGATTTTGTCGTCGCAAAGACCTTCCTTTTTAAGGTAGTTGCAGAGCACGGGCATCGCCATCAAGTTATCGACCGGAATGTCGAAGAAGCCTTGAATCTGTGCCGCGTGCAGATCCATCGTGACGATGCGCCGGGCGCCCGTCACCTTGAGCAGATTGGCGATCACCTTGGCCGAGATCGGCTCGCGCCCTTTGGTCTTCTTGTCTTGCTTGGCATAGCCGTAGTAGGGAATCACCGCCGTGATGCGGGCCGCCGAGGCGCGCCGCAACGCGTCGATCATCAGAAGCAGCTCCATCACCGCGTCGTTGACGCCCTTGCCGTTGGCAGTTTTACAGATGGACTGGACGACGAAGACCTCGGACCCGCGAACGTTCTCGCCGATCTCCACCCGCGTCTCCTCATTTCTGAACTCCGAGACCAGCGCCTTACCGACATGCAGTCGCAGGCGTTTGGCGATCTCTTCGGCCAGCTGCGGATTGGAGTTTCCGCAGAAGAGAAGCGGGCTTTGCACGAGGGGGACGTTCGCTGGCTGAATCGTTCGGCCCTCGAAGGCTGTTTAAGGAGCGTGGCTCAAGAGTTCACGCTGGTTTCGCCCTTTGCGCTGGCCGGCGATCAGCCAAAGGCGACCGACGCCTTGGCGCGGGGAGTTTTACGCGGCGACCGTACCCAGACGCTGCTCGGGGTGACCGGGAGCGGCAAGACGATGGCGATGGCGCGCACCATCGAGCTCGTCCAAAAGCCGACGCTGGTGCTCTGCCACAACAAAACGCTCGCCGCCCAGCTTTGCGCCGAGTTCCGGGAGTTCTTTCCGAAAAGCGCGGTCGAGTACTTCGTTTCCTACTTCGACTACTACCAGCCCGAGGCGTACGTCCCGTCGACCGATACCTATATCGAAAAGGACAGCTCGATCAACGAGGAGATCGAGCGCCTGCGCCATGCGGCGACGCAATCGCTGCTGACGCGCCGCGACACGCTGATCGTCGCCTCGGTCTCCTGCATCTTCGGTCTCGGCTCGCCCTCGGATTACATGGAGATGTCGGCGCGCATTCGGGTCGGCGAAGACGTCGACCGCGACGTCTTCCTGCGCAAGCTCGTCGACATGCAGTACCGGCGCAACGACCTCAACTTGGTGCGCGGAACGTTCCGCGTGCGTGGCGATACGCTCGAGTTCGTCGGCGTCGAGGAAGAGCTCGTCCACCGCATCAACTTTTTCGGCGACACGATCGAAGCGATCAACGTCGTTAACCTGCTCACCGGCGAATATCTCGAGAGCAAACGCGAGCTGACGATCTTCCCGGCCAAGCACTTCATCACGCCCGAAGAAAAGCTCCAGCGCGCGATCGTGTCGATCGAGGCCGAGCTCGAGGAGCGGCTCGCCTATTTCAAGCGGAACGGAAGACTGCTGGAGGCGCAGCGCCTGGAAATGCGCACGCGCTACGACCTCGACATGCTGCGCGAGGTCGGCTATTGCAACGGCATCGAGAACTATTCGCGCCACCTCACGGGCCGGGAACCGGGCTCGACGCCCTCGTGCTTGATCGACTTCTTTCCCAAGGACTGGCTGCTTTTCGTGGACGAGTCGCACGTGACGCTGCCGCAAGTGCATGGCATGTTCGCGGGTGACCGCTCGCGCAAGCAGGTGTTGGTCGAGCACGGCTTCCGTTTGCCCAGCGCCTTGGACAACCGGCCCCTTACCTACGACGAGTTCGACGATCACATCGTGCAGGCGGTCTACGTTTCGGCGACGCCCGGGACGTACGAGACGGGCCGCAGCAGCCAAGTCGTGGAGATGATCATTCGGCCCACGGGGCTGGTCGATCCCGAAGTCGAGGTTCGCCCGACGCGCAATCAGGTCGACGACCTCATGGAAGAGATCCGCCTGCGCGCGGAGCGCAAGGAGCGCGTGCTGGTCACGACGCTGACCAAGAAGATGGCCGAAGATCTCACCGATTATCTGATCGAGAACGGCCTGCGCGTCCGCTACCTGCACAGCGAGGTGGATACGCTCGAGCGCGTCGCGATTCTGCGCGACCTGCGCGCCGGCGTCTTCGACGTTTTGGTCGGCATCAATCTTCTGCGCGAAGGGCTCGACCTTCCCGAAGTCTCGCTTGTCGGCATTCTCGATGCCGACAAGGAGGGGTATCTGCGCAGCGGAACCTCGCTGATTCAAACGATCGGCCGCGCGTCGCGCAACGTTGAGGGCAAGGTCATCATGTACGCCGACGTCATGACCGAATCGATGGCGCGCGCGATCGGCGAGACGCGCCGCCGCCGCGAGCGGCAGGTGCAATACAACCTCGAGCACGGCATCGAACCGAAGTCCGTGCGCAAAGAGATTCACGACATCTTGAGCATGGTCGGGGCCACCGCGGAAAATACGGCCAAGCTCAAGCTCGATAAGCTGCCGCGCGACGTCGCGCTCAAGATGTCCGGCGACCTCGAGCGAAAGATGCGCGAGGCAGCGGCGAACCTCGAGTTTGAAAAGGCCACCGCGCTGCGCGACGAGCTCATCGAGCTGCGCAGGCAAATCGGGGGGAACGAAGGCATCCTTTTCGGAGGACGGGCGCCGAAGATTTTCGACAAGGCCCTAGCCGAGCTCGTCAGTAACTAAAGGTGGGGTGGCGGCCGCTCTAACCCGTACGCTTCTCGACGTGCCCGAGGCGCTGGTCGAACTCCTGATTATCGGCGCCGTCGTGGCCGTTTTCGTGGCGCTGCACGCCGTCGTGCAGCGGCGCTTTAAGACCGAGGTGCTCCGGCGCCATAACGACGTCGCGGGCTACCTGTTTTCGGCAGTCGGCGTCCTTTACGCGGTACTGCTAGGCTTCTCGGTCGTGGTCGTGTGGCAGAAGTACGATGCAACCGTCGCTAACGTCCAGGCCGAGATCGACGCGGCCGGCGACCTCTACCACGTCGTTGACGGTTTCGCTCTGGCAGACCGCGCGAAGATTCGCAGCGATCTGGCACAGTACGCGCAAACGGTCATCGGCGTCGAGTGGCCGGCCATGGAGCGCGACCAAAACGTTCCAGACACCGGCACGACCCTGCTCGACGATGCCACCTATCGCGTTGACGACGCTCTCCCAACGAACCTACGGCAGGTCAACGCTCAGCAGGCCGCAATCGCAAACGCGCAACGTCTTCTCGACGCACGTCGCCAGCGGTTAATCTACGCGGCGCCTGCCGTGCCCGTTATTCTTTGGTTTGCATTGATTGCCGGGGCGCTCGCAATGGTCGCGTTCTGCTACATCTTCGGCGTCGAGAACCGGCCGGCACAGTTGCTAATGACGGCGATTCTCGTGGGCTTAATCGCGATACTCTTCGCGGTCATCTATGAGTTTGCCACGCCGTTCTCCGGCTCGGTGACGATCTCGTCCGAAGGCTGGAGCTACCTCGCGCAGCGTCTCCCTGAAATTCGCTAACGACCCCTTGATTCAATAACGTCCTTATGAAAGGAGTCAACATGATTCGCACGACGCTTCTGACACTGGTGCTGCTTGCGGGCACCATCGCCGCAATACCCCCCGGGGGCGGAACCGGCGCGGGGGGACCCGTAGCGCAGCCGCAGCAACCGCCGCCGCCGCCCGCCCCGCCTCCGATGGCTCCCATGCCGGCCCAGACGGGGCCGACGCCGTCGCCGGATCCGGCGATGCTGGCCCAGGCCAAGACCGTGTTCGCCCAATTGCAGAACGGCAAGCTCGATCGGACGGCGCTCACAACGGATATGAACGCCGCGCTCACTGACGATAAGCTGGCAACCGTCAAGAGCAGCATCGGAACTCTCGGAGCGCCCGTATCGTTCGAGCAGGAGCACGCCGGAACGCAAACCGGCGTTCGCTACGGCGTCTACCTCGTAACGTTTTCGAACGGCGCGAAGCTCGACTTTCTCATCGGCATCGATGGGCAAGGAAAGATCGCCGGTATGCGCCTCACGCCGATGCAATAGCGAGGCTGCCTGGTTGCGCCGCATCGATCTCGTGCTCTTCGATCTCGACGACACGCTTCACGACGATACGTATGCCTTTCAGTCCGCCGCCGAAGAGGTCGCGCGCGAAGTTGCCGCCGAGCACGGCATCGACGCGCTCGCCCTCAAGGCGGCCTACGTTGCGGCAGCGGAGGGCTTTTGGCACCGGCTTTCGGCTGACGACCTAAACGTCAAGCTCTCGCGCGTTCGCGCGAGCATGTGGCAGACGGCCCTCGAAAGCGTTGGGGTCGGCGATCCCGACGTGGCGCAGCGAAGCGCCGACCGCTACAACGCCTACCGCCCAAAGTATTACACGCTCTTTCCGGGGGCGTTGGATCTCCTGCGGTCGCTCAAGGAGCGGGGAATCAAATTGGGCTTGGTAACCAACGGCCTCTCTGAAACTCACCGCGAAAAGATTGCCCTCTTGCGCGTCAGCGAGTTCTTCGATGCGATCTTTCTCGCTGACGAGGTCGGCATGATCAAACCCGACCCCTTGCTCTTCGCCCACGCGTGCCGCACGCTGGGCGGCGCGCCGGCTCATGCGGCAATGGTCGGCGACCGCTACGACCGCGACATCCGGGGAGCCCTCGAGGCCGGGCTCTTCACCGTCTGGTTCAACGTTCGCGCCGAGGAGCTGCCGCCCGGCGCGGCGCCTCCCGACGCGACCGTGAGCTCGATTGCCGACGTGGGGCGCATACTTCTTTCGCCCATCGGTGTCTCCTAGATACCGTGTCCCTAGACTCCATCGTCATCAAGGGTGCGCGCGAGCACAATCTCAAGAACGTGGACCTCGTGCTGCCCAGAAACCGGCTGATCGTGATCACCGGCCTGTCGGGCTCGGGCAAATCCTCGTTGGCTTTCGATACGATCTACGCCGAAGGACAGCGCCGCTACGTCGAGTCGCTCTCGTCGTACGCGCGACAGTTTCTCGGGCAGATGGAGAAGCCCGACGTGGATTACATCGAGGGGCTTTCACCGGCGATCTCGATCGATCAGAAGTCCACGTCGCGCAACCCGCGCTCCACCGTCGGCACGGTGACGGAGATCTACGATTACTTGCGGCTGCTCTTTGCGCGCGTCGGCACGCCGCACTGCTATCAATGCGGCCGCGAGATCAGCACGCAAAGCAGCGAACAGATCGTGGATTCGATCATGGAGTTGCCCGAAGGCGCGCGCATGGTGTTGCTGGCGCCGCTGGTTCGGGGGCGTAAGGGCGAGTATACCAAGCTCTTTGAAGAGATTGCGAAAGAGGGCTTCACTCGCGTCCGGGTGGACGGCGAGACGAAGGAACTCTCATCGAAGATCGTACTCGACAAGAAGCGCAAGCACACGATCGAGGTGATCGTCGACCGGCTGGTTCGTAAGCCGGACGTTCGCAAGCGCCTCACCGATTCGGTCGAGACGACCCTGCGCCTTTCCAGCGGCATCGTTACGGTTCTCTTAGATGATAAAGAACTGACCTTCAGCGAAGCCTTCGCCTGCGTCTATTGCGGGCTCTCGTTCGAAGAGCTTGCGCCGCGGCTCTTTTCGTTCAACTCACCCTACGGGGCGTGCCCGGCGTGCAGCGGTCTCGGCGAGAAGATCGAGATCGATCCGTGGAAAGTGATTCCAGATCGCAGCAAAACGATCGCCCAAGGCGCGATCGTGCCGTGGAGCCGCAACATGGGCAGCGGACGGTACCCGTCGATGAATCCGTATTACATGCAGCAGCTCGAACGCGTGCTTCGCTCCCATCGCGTGAAGACGTCGACGCCGATCGAGCAGCTCTCCGACGAAGTGCTCGACGTCATCCTCTATGGAACCGATCGCGAGCAGAACTTTGCGTACACGTCGCGCGGCGGCAAGACGTGGGAATACCGCTCATCGTTCGAGGGCGTCGTCAACAACTTGCAGCGGCGCTACAGCGAGACGTCGAGCGACTACGTGAAGGAAGAGATCGAGAAGTACATGTCGGCGTCGGTCTGCCCGTCCTGCAAAGGCGCGCGCCTGAAGCCCGAAGCCCTGGCCGTTACCATGGGCGGACGGAATATTGACGAGCTTACCCGCATGTCCATCGAACAGCTCGAGCTTTTCTTTCGCGAGCTGACGCTCACGCCGCGCCAAGAACAGATCGCGCACCAGATCGTCAAGGAGGTGCGCGCGCGCCTGGGCTTTTTGACCAACGTGGGGTTGAACTACCTAACGCTCTCGCGCTCGGCCACTACGCTGGCGGGCGGAGAGTCGCAGCGCATTCGTCTCGCGACGCAGATCGGCAGCGCGCTCGTCGGCGTGCTCTACATTCTGGACGAGCCGTCGATCGGCTTGCACCAGCGCGACAACGACCGGTTGCTCGCAACGCTCAAGACGCTGCGCGACCTCGGCAATACCTTGATCGTGATCGAACACGACGAAGACACGATGCGAACCGCCGACGTGGTCGTCGATATCGGACCCGGCGCGGGGGCCGAAGGCGGTGAGATTCTCACCGCGGGCACGCTCGCCGACGTGATCGCCAACCCGGCCTCGGAGACGGGCGCGTACCTGTCGGGACGTAAGTTCATTCCGATTCCGCGTCGCCGCCGTGAGGCGCGAGGGTGGCTCGAGGTTCGCAATGCCAAGGCCAACAACTTGCGCGGAATCGACGTGCGCTTTCCGATCGGCGTCTTCGCCGCGGTTACGGGCGTCAGCGGCAGCGGCAAATCCACGCTGGTCAACGAGGTGCTCGTGCGGGCTCTCAACCAGCATCTGCATCGCCAGCCGCCGGGCGGGACGTATGGATCGGTAAAAGGGGCCGCGCAGCTCGACAAGATGGTCGTGATCGATCAGTCGCCGATCGGGCGGACGCCGCGCAGCAATCCCGCAACCTATACCGGCACCTTCGATATTATTCGCGAACTCTTTTCGCTGGTTCCCGAGGCTCGCATGCGCGGTTATACGCCCGGACGTTTCTCGTTCAACGTCAAAGGCGGCCGCTGCGAGTCCTGTCAGGGCGACGGGATCATCAAGATCGAGATGCACTTCCTACCCGATGTCTACGTGCCGTGCGAAGTCTGCAAGGGACGCCGCTATAACGCGCAGACCCTCGAGGTGAAGTATAAAGGGAAGACGATCGCCGACGTGCTGGAGATGCGCGTCGATGAAGCCAACGAGTTCTTCGCCAGCATTCCGCGCGTGCACAATAAACTACGGACGATCTGCGAAGTGGGCCTCGGCTACATCAAGATGGGTCAACCGGCCACGACGCTCTCGGGCGGCGAAGCGCAGCGCGTCAAGCTCGCGACCGAGCTTTCGCGGCGCTCGACCGGCCGCACGTTCTACGTGCTCGACGAACCGACGACCGGATTGCACTTCGCCGACATCCACAAGCTCCTCGAAGTGCTCGAACGCTTGGTGAAAATGGGCAATACCGTTCTCGTGATCGAGCATAATCTCGACGTTATTAAAACGGCCGACTACCTGATCGACCTCGGGCCCGAGGGCGGCGATCGTGGCGGAACCGTCGTTGCGACGGGGACGCCCGAAGAGGTGGCGCAGAACGAAAACTCATTTACCGGCGCCTATCTCGTTCCGGTGTTGCGCGATCAGCGGGCCGTCGGACATCATCGCCCCGACGCCGCCGAACTCGATCGTATCGAACAAGAGAACCTGCTGGTTCTCCACGACCTCGCGGAGACCGGTCGCGTCCCAGTCGAGGCTTAGCCTCCCCCGCTAGCAGCCGTTCTTCATGCCGAACGCCAACGCACCGTAGTCGAAGTTTGACCCGCCTTCAATATTCTCGAAGACGCCGTGACCGATGTGTCCGTGGCTTGCGTGAGCCACGAACATCAACGCGCCGTTCTGACCATAGAGCGGTTCTGTGATATTCGACACGAGGATGCCGTTGACGACTACGAAGGATCCGTAAGTGTATTTCTGGCTGCCAAAGACTAGCGACGCGGTGCCGGCGCCGGCATTGCCGCTCAGCGTCAGGCAGCCCGTGCCGTTGCTGCGCTGCGAGTGGGTTATGGTCACCGGCCAGCTGCCGGTGTACCCGTTCGCCATGGCGGGAGCGGCTGAGGAGAGCGCCGCGGTGGCGGCAGCGGCAGCGGCGGCAATTGCAACTCGTTGAGTAAAACGCATGGTCTCTTCCTTCCCGTTTGAGTTAGTCGCGCGCTCTCGCGAGCGCCGGACCGATCACCGCATGGTCTGCTGCAGTAAGCTGCTCCGGACCCAGTTGGTAGGTCAACTTGTCGATCGTACCGGTAAAGGTAAACGGCGTTTGATAGTCGTTGTCATCGACGGAAGTGCGCGTATCACTGCCGATGTCGAACGTCTCGTCCAAGGTCATAAGGAATGGAATCGTGTGCGGCACGGCTTGATTGACGACTTGCGTGCCGTCGATCCCGAGCACCCCGGTACCACCTTTACCGGGCCCAGGCCCGTCGTAAGTGAACTCGAAAACAATCGTATGCTTACCGGGGGCGAGCGCTAGCGGGGCTTCCCACCGGAAGCGCTCCAGGTTCAGTAAGTTGTAAACGAAGACGGGCTTGCCTTTGAGGAGATACAGCCCGTAGCCGCCAAAGCGGCCACCTAAGGTCGCGATCATTCCTTCGCCGCCGCCTTGGGGGACCTGTATCTCGGCTGTGATCGAGTACGATTTGTTCAGCAGATTTGGTGCAAAGGCGGGATCGATACCAGTGACGGCGCGGCTATATGTGAAGACGCTCTTGCCCGCGGTTCCGCTCGGCCGCGGTGCAACGATCCGCTGAGCCACGGAGTTGTCCAGTGGAAACACGTTGTACCTTGCCGCCTCCACGAGGAAGAGTTGCTGCAGTTCGCGCAGCTTGTCCGGGGCTTTCGTCGCTAGGTCGTTTGCCTGCGAGTAGTCCTGCGCGATGTTGTACAGCTCCCAGTTGTAGCCGTTAAGAACCTCGGGCATCTGCGCTAACCCAAGGAGCCATGGCGGCTGGGGTGGAGTGGTGGAGGCAATCCAACCGTCGTGGTAGATGGCGCGATCGCCAAACATCTCGAAGTACTGCGTGACTCGCGCCGACGGAGCGTCTGCATTAGCCTTGTCCCACGTGTACGCCATGCTCACGCCTTCGATCGGCTTCTGCGCGATGCCGTTCACTTGAAGCGGCGCTACAATTCCGGACGCTTCCAAAAGCGTCGGCACGATATCGATCATATGATGGAACTGCGTGCGGATCCCACCGGCGTCTTTAATGTGATTGGGCCACGCGATCGCCATGCCTTGACGCGTGCCGCCGAAATGAGAAGCTACTTGTTTCGTCCACTTAAACGGCGTATCGAACGCCCACGACCAGGCAACGGACATATGCGGGTAGGTTTGGTCGGAGCCCCAGACGTCGTAGTACTTCAGCTGAACGTCGACCGGTACGGTAATGCCTTGATACCCCGTCATGACGTTTGGCGTGCCGATGGTTGAGCCTTCGGCGCTGCAGCCATTGTCGCCGCTGATATAAATGATGATGGTGTTATCGAGCTTGCCCAAATCTTCGACGGCTTGGATGACGCGACCGATCTCATGATCGGTGTAGGCGGCATATGCCGCGAAGACCTCAGCCTGACGCGCAAACAGCTTCTTTTCGTCGGCGGAAAGGGAGTCCCACATTGGCAGGTCCTTCTCCGGCCACGGCGTCAACTCGGTCTCCGGCGGGATCACGCCGAGACGCTTTTGGTTGGCGAAGATTTGTTCGCGCAACGCGTTCCAACCCATGTCGAACTTGCCTTTGAACTTCTCGATCCACTCCTGCTTTGGTTGGTGTGGCGCGTGAGTACCACCCGGCACATAGTAAAGGAAGAAGGGTTTGTCGGGCATGGAGGCATCGAGTTGTTCTAAGTAGTCGATGGCCTCATCGGCGAGGTCGGTCGTGAGATTATAATCGGTCCGTCCGATCCAAGGAAAAATCTGCGTCTGATTTTGGAAAAGGTACGGTTGCCATTGATCGGTCTCGCCACCCATGAACCCATAAAAGTACTCGAAACCCATGCCGACCGGCCACTGCTCGAACGGGCCGCCGATGCTGTACTGAAAGCTCGGAGTGTTGTGCTCTTTGCCAAACCATGAGGTTGCATATCCATTATGTTTGAGGATCGCGCCGATCGTCGCATTTTCGGGACCGATGATCGAATCGTATCCCGGATATCCGGTCGACTGTTCGGTAATGACGCCAAAGCCGACCGAGTGATGGTTGCGTCCGGTGATTAGCGCTGCGCGCGTCGGCGAACAGAGTGCTGTGGAATGGAACTGTGTGTAACGCAGTCCTGCCTTCGCAACTCGGTCCAACGCGGGGGTCGGAATTACCCCGCCAAACGTTCCGGGAACGCCGTAGCCCGCATCGTCCGTCATGATCAGCAACACGTTAGGCGCGCCTTCGGGTGGCACGACTTTTGGCGGCCAAAACGGCT
>JABCZE010000009.1 GCA_013289785.1 Vulcanimicrobiota bacterium
CGGCATCCGTCCAGGAGTCGGGCTGGAAGCCGAAGTGGGCTTTGCATTCCGCGTAGGTGTGGCCGGCATCGTAATACGCCTGCACTTCGCTCCAGTCGTACTTCCGCCGCCGATCCGAAAACTGCGAGAGCGTCGTTTTTAAGGCGCCTCGTTTGATCGCTTTAATCCAGGCGGTATGGCAGAACCCGAAGCATTTTGCACACTCGACAAAGCCGTGTCCCTCGTCGTGATACGCTTGAACGGCGTTCCAATCGTGTAACTTTCTTGGCATACGACCATGCTAGAACCGCAAAGTGCCAACCGTATGGCATTAAAGCAGCGTTTCCAGCAAGTAGCCGCCCCGTGAACGCCGAACTAATGTCGCCGTGCAAGCAATAGTGCTCGTTGGCGGCGAGGGAACGCGGCTGCGGCCGCTCACGTACGGCACCCCGAAGCCGATGGTGCCGATCGTGAACGTGCCGTTCTTGGCACGAACGATGGAGCGTCTCTTCACGGCCGGGATTCGCGACGTGATTCTTGCTGCGGGGTACATGCCGCAGGCGATCGTGGACTACCTCGGCGACGGCTCGCGCCTCGGGATGAAGGTGACCTATGCGATCGAAGATACGCCGCTTGGAACGGCGGGCGCACTCAAGAACGTCGAGCCGCACATCACCGGCCCGTTCTTCGTGCTCAACGGCGACATCCTCACCAGCCTCGATCTGCCCGCAATGCGCGAGTACCACGAATGCAAAGGCGGCATCGGAGCGCTACATCTGATCCGCGTCGACGATCCGTCGCCGTTTGGCTGCGTGGTGCACGACGCCAATGGGAAAGTCAGCGCGTTTATCGAGAAACCGCCCAAAGGAGAAGAGCCGACCAACGAGATCAACGCGGGAACCTATCTTCTCGAGCGGGAGATCCTCGATTTCATTCCCGCCGGCCGCAAGGTGTCGATCGAGCACGAAACGTTTCCGCAAGTGATCGCCGCCGGCAAAGCGCTCTACGCGTATACGACCGACGACTATTGGCTCGATCTCGGCAGGCCGGAACAATACCTCGCCGCGCATCGCGATATCCTCAGCGGAACGATGCCGCTGCTCGTCGAGCTGGGAATTACCGGCGAAGGCCGAGAGGCGCTGCTAGGCCATCCCGGGGTCGTTCCGCCGGTCCACGCTGCCGGCGACGTCGTTGTGGATGCCAGTGCCAGGGTCGGTCCCAACGTCGTGCTTGGCTCCGGCTGCAGCATCGGCGCGGGCGCCGTCATTCGCGAGTCGGTGCTGTGGGATCGCGTCAGCGTCGGGTCAGGCGCCGTCATCGAGCAGGCAATCCTCGCCAGCCGCGTGACGGTTGGACCGAAGGCGCAGATCGGGGCCGGCAGCGTCGTCGGCCACGATTTCTCCATCGAACCGGGAGCAATGATCGAGCCGGCGTCCCGCCTCGGCTCGCCGGGATAGTCCTTCGTCCTTCGACTACGCTCAGGATGACAACCGACTACGCTCAGGATGACAACACTAGGCTCGCGGGGCGAGCGGCCGAGGGGCAGTTCGGTTTATGCTGCATCCGTCCGGGGGTAAACTGGTGTCCACCACTGGAGGAGACCGCATAAATGCTTCCCCCTCAGGCCTTGTTCTTGGGCTCTTACCCGCCACGTGAATGCGGCATCGCGACCTTCACGAAAGACGTCGTCGATGCGTACGACCAGGCTTTCGGCTTCGCGAGCCCGGTCATTGCTATTGACGAACCGGGCGCCGAGATGCGGCGGTACGACCCCGAAGTCGTCGCGCGGATTCGCGAGCAAAACCGTGAGAGCTACGCATCTGCGGCCGAACTCGTCAGCATCTATCCCGTCGATCTCGTCAACATTCAGCACGAATACGGGCTCTTCGGCGGTGAGCGCGGCGAGTGGCTCGCCGACTTCATGAGCATGCTCGACAAGCCCGCGGTTTTGACGATGCACACCGTGCTGCCCGAGCCCGACGAAACCTACCTGCGCGTAACAAAAGCGCTCTGCGAAGAGGCTTCGAAAGTCGTCGCGCTCTCGGAGACGGGGCGGAACTTGCTCGAGCAGGTTTACGGGATCGACCCCGACGTGCTTCAGGTCATTCATCACGGCGTGCCCGATGTGCCGTTTCAAGACACGGCCGCGGCCAAAGCCTCGTTCGGCATCGGGCAACGGACCGTAATCTCCACCTTTGGGCTGATTAGCCGCGGCAAGGGGCTCGAGTTCGCGATCGAAGCGATGCGCGATGTCGTCAAGCGTCACCCCGAAACGCTCTACCTCATCCTCGGCGAGACGCATCCGGTCGTGCGGCGGCAGGAAGGCGAATCGTATCGCGAATCCTTGACGGCGATGGTGCGTCAGTACGGCCTGCATTATAACGTGCAGCTGATCGACAAATACCTGGATTTCGACGAAGTCGTCAGCTACTTGGCCGCCACGGATATCTATCTCACCCCATATCTCAATCCCGCGCAGATCGTGAGCGGAACGCTGGCCTACGCGGTAGGATGCGGTAAAGCGATCGTCTCGACGCCCTACCTTTACGCGCAAGAGCTTTTGGCGCACAATCGCGGCTTTCTCTGCAACTTTCGCGATGCGTCCTCGATCGCAAGCCGCCTAAATATGCTGCTCGACGATCCGGCGCTGCGCCGTGCGACCGAGCGGCGCGCCTACCGCTTCGGCCGCCAGATGACCTGGCCGAATGTGGCGATGCAGTATGGCCGGCTCTTCAGCGAGCTTTGCCCGCGCGGTCCGATGGAGCTTGTGAACTCTGCATAAAAACCGGCCCACGCGAGCGATACCGCCGCTGGATCACCTCGCGATACTCACCGATGACGTCGGAGTTATCCAGCACGCGCTCCAGACGGTGCCCAACCGCAAGACCGGCTACTGCACCGACGACGTGTCGCGCGCGTTCATGGTCGCTCTCACCTATCTCCGCTTAAACCCGAACGACCGGCTCGCTCACCGGCTGGCCTCGACCTATCTTTCCTTCCTCGCCCACGCGCAGATGGAGGACGGCCGGTTCCACAACTTCATGGACTACGACCGCCGCTGGAGCGACGAGGTGGGCACGCCCGACAGCTGCGGCCGGGCAATCTGGGCGCTCGGCTACGGCATCGCCCATGCGCAGTCGCCGTGGCGTCGCACGTGTATCGAGCGTCTCGATCGCGCCCTTCCGACCGTAGAATCGTTGGGGCATCTACGGTCGCGCGCGTACGCGGCCCTCGGCCTGGCACACGCATATACGTCGGCAAAAGATCCTAAATACGCCGATGCCCTGCGGCTGCTCGCCGGCGAGATGCGCGCGGCCTACGAAGCGACGGCCTCGGACGACTGGCAGTGGTTCGAAAACGCGATGTTTTACGACAACGCGCGCCTTTGCGAAGCGATGGTCCGCGCCGGCCGGGCGCTGGCGGAGCCGCGCTTTCATGAGGTCGGCCTGCGGACGCTGGCGTTCTACGAAGCGGTCACGACCGAAAACGGCGTCCACGTTCCGATCGGGAACCACGGCTGGTATTACCACGGGGGACACCGCGCCCGGTACGCGCAGCAGCCCCTGGAAGCTTGCGCAATGGTCGAAGCCGAGCTTGCGGCCTTCGATCTAACCTGCGACGTAGCCCACTTTGCGTCCGCCGAACTCGCAACCGAGTGGTATTACGGGAAAAACTCGCGGGGAATCGTGATGGCGCAGGGCGGCGGGTGCTGCGATGGTCTGGAAGAAGACGCCGTCAACACCAATATGGGCGCGGAATCCACCTTAGCTTTGCTTGCGGCGGCCTATGCGCTCGCCCTCCGACGGGAGCGAGTGCTTCGCGCGGTGCGCTGAACCTGCTGTAAACGTAGCAGTTTCGCCATAAACAAGGCGTTAACGACCCTTGCGCCGAAACGCTATAGATGCTCCTGGAAACGGAAATCCTCAACGACGTGCAGTCTGCCGCCGTCCGGCAGACCGATGGCCCAGTTCTGATATTTGCCGGGGCCGGCAGCGGAAAAACTCGCGTCCTTACGCACCGCATCGCTCTGCTTTTGAGTGAGATGCGCGTCGCGCCGGATCGCATTCTTGCGGTAACCTTTACGAACAAGGCGGCCGGCGAGATGAAGTCGCGATTGCACCGCATGGTCGGCGCGATCTCGCGCGATCTGTGGGTCGGCACGTTTCACGCCATGTGCGTGCGCATCTTGCGCCGCGACGGATCCCGGATCGGGATCGCGCCGACGTTTGCCGTCATCGACGACGCCGATCAGCGTCAGCTCATTCGCGAGATTCTCGACGACCTCGACTACGACGAGCGCCAACTCGCCCCGGGTGCCTGCCTTGCGGAAATCGACAAGGCGAAGAACGCACTCGTGTGGCCCAGCGAGTTCGCACAGAAGCAGACTTCGTTTCTGGGCGAGCGCCTAGCCAACGTCTATACCGAGTATCAGCGGCGGCTCAACGAGTCCAACTCGCTGGACTTCGACGATCTCATCGTCCGCACGATCGATCTTCTCGAGCGCGACAAGACCGTGCGCGAGAAGTATCAGCGCAAGTTCGAATACGTTCTGGTCGACGAGTATCAGGACGTCAACGCCGCCCAGTACCGTTTGGTCGCGCTCTTGGCCGCCCATCACGGAAACATCACGGTCGTCGGAGACGACGATCAATCGATCTATTCGTGGCGCGGCAGCGATTATCGCATGATCTTGCGCTTTGAAGAAGATTTTCCGGGTGCGGCCGTCTTTAAGCTCGAGGAAAACTATCGCAGCTCCGGACGCATTCTCGAAGCCGCCAACACGCTGGTCGCCAATAACCGCTCGCGCGCCGCGAAGCGGCTGTTTACCTCGCGCGGCGAGGGCGACCCGATTACCGTGTATCCCGCGGCGACCGAGCGCGACGAAGCTCGCTACGTGGTCGAAAAGGTAAAGAGCCTCGTGCGCGAGGGCTCGGCCTACCGCGATTTCGTCGTTCTCTACCGCACCAACGCGCAGTCGCGCGTTTTCGAAGAGGCGCTGCTCGCCGAGGGGATTCCGTATCGCGTCATCGGCGGCGTCGGTTTCTACGCGCGCACCGAGATCAAAGACATCGTTGCGTACCTGCGCTATATCATGAACTCGTCCGACGCCCTGGCGTTCAAGCGAATCGTCAACGTGCCGCGGCGCGGCATCGGGCAGCAGACGCTTTCCGCGCTGGTGCAGTCGGCCAATGCGTCGCGCGTCTCGGTCGGCGCAGCCGTCTTCAACGGCGAGCTGCTGCGCGCGGCGGTTCCCAAGAAGCTCAAGGAACTCGAACGTTTTGCGGAACTCATCGGCGACTTGCGCGAACGCGCGAAGGGCATGGGGATCGCCGACCTGCTGGTCGCGGTAATGGAAGATTCGGGATACGTGCGCGAGCTTCAAAGCGAAGATACGCACGACGCCCGCGCGCGTTTGGAGAACCTTCAGGAGCTCGTCGGCGTGGCGCGCGAGTACGAAGCCGTCGACGAAGAGCCGTCGCTGGCGGGTTTCCTCGCGAACATCGCGCTAGTGAGCGATCTCGACGCACTCGAGGAAGATGCGTCCTACGTAACGTTGATGACGCTGCACAGCGCCAAGGGCCTGGAGTTCTCGAGCGTCTTCCTCACGGGTCTGGAGGAAGGCGTCTTTCCGCACAGCCGCGCCCTCACCGAGGAGACCGAACTCGAAGAGGAACGGCGTCTTGCCTACGTCGGCATCACGCGTGCTATCGACCGTCTGTTCCTCACGTATGCGGCACGGCGCGCGCTCTTCGGCAACACGTACGCCTACCCGAAGTCGCGATTCATCGAAGAGCTGCCATTCATCGAGATTCTCGAGAGCGACAGCGTTCCGCTCGCGCGTCCGGCGGGCGGACGTTGGCGCGAAGTGGCGATTCACGAATCGGCCGGCGCGGGCGTCCATCTCGGCCTCGAAGCGGGCGACCGCGTGCGTCATCCTAAGTGGGGTGAGGGCTGCATCGACAACATCGTCGGAGCCGGCGGCGACGGGCTCGTCACCATTGACTTCCCCAACGTCGGTCAGAAGATGCTGATGCTCAAGTACGCGCCACTCGAAAAAATCTAGGATATTCATTGTCATCCTGAGCGCAGTCGAAGGACCAATGGTTCGGGTTGCGGTGGCGGGCACCATGGGACGAATGGGCACGACTGCGCGAGAAGCGCTCGAAGCAAGCGGAGAGTATTGCTGCGGGTTTGCGCGTCGCGCGGATCCGCTGCATTTTGTCTTCGATTCATTCGCTGAAGTGCTCGCGCGCAAGCCCGACGTATTGCTCGACCTAACCACACAACCCGGCAGTTTCGAGATCGCGATGGAAGCCGTTACCAACGGGCTGCATACCGTCGTGGGCGTAAGCGGATGGAACGACGGCCAGCGCGCCGCGTTGGACGCGGCGGCGCAAGAACGCGGCGTCGGCGCGCTCATCGTGCCAAACTTTTCGCTTGGTGCGATGCTGATGATGCGCTTTGCGCAACAGGCGGCCCGCTATTTCCCCAATGCGGAGATCGTCGAGCTGCACCACGCCGGCAAGAAAGATAAGCCGTCGGGCACGGCTGCGGCGACGGCGGCGGCGATGGAACGCTCCGGTGGGCGAGCACCGGTGATTCATAGCGTGCGATTGCCAGGACTGCTGGCGCACCAGGAGGTGTTGCTGGGCGGAACCGGAGAGTTGCTGACGATTCGCCACGACTCGTTGAGCCGCGAGTCGTTTGTGGCCGGAATGCTGGCCGCCGTTCGAGCCGTCGTGCATCGCCGCGGGCTTTCGGTCGGCCTCGATTCCATTATCGAGGAGAGCGCGTGAACGTTGCCGTCGTCGGCGCGACGGGCGCGGTCGGTGAAACCATCGTGCAGGTGCTCGAGGAGCGCAACGTTCCCGTCGCGGAGCTGCATCCGTTTGCCTCGCGCGACCGGGCCGCTGCCGTGCGCTTTCGCGGCGACCGGTTGGACGTCCGCACCGCATCCGACGAAGCGTTGCGCGGCTTCGACGTCGTTTTCTTCGCCGGCGGCGAAGATGCCAGCGAAAAATATGCGCCGGGACTGCTGGAACGGGGCTCCGTCATCATCGACAACAGCGCTACGTTCCGTATGCAGCGCGGCGTGCCGCTGATCGTTCCGGAGGTCAACGGGGATGTAGTGCGGCCCGAGCACCGGCTCTTTCCGGTCGCAAACTGCACCGCCATCATTCTCTGCACGGCATTGCGGCCGATTCGCGACGTCGCCGGCTTGAAGTACGTTCGCGTCGCGACCTATCAAGCAGCCAGCGGTGCCGGTCGCGCGGGGCTCGACGAGCTGGCGGCGGACGAACGCGCGCTCGTCACCGGTGCGCCGGAGCCGGCGCCCTCGGTTTTTCCCCGTCCACTGGCGCGCAACGTCGTGCCGCAAGTCGGCGCGTTCGATGCCGACGGATGGAGCGGGGAGGAATGCAAGGTCCGCGACGAGAGCCAGAAGATGCTCGGCCTGCCCGAGCTGACGATCAGCGTCACCTCCGTCCGCGTGCCGGTCCGCACCGCGCATAGCGAAGCGGTTTTTCTCGAGACGCAGCGCGAGACGAGTTGTGCCGAGCTGGCGGCGGCGTTCGACGCCGGGGCGGCCATCGTCTTCCATCGCGACGGCATCGTGACACCGCGCGAGGTCGAAGGGACCGATGACGTGCATGTGGCCCGCCTCCGATCCGAGACGACCGCAGAAAAGGGAAGGCACTTTGCCTTCTGGTGCGTGGGCGATCAGTTGCGTAAAGGCGCCGCAACCAACGCGGTGCAAATTCTCGAGCTGCTGCTCGAGAAAGGGTACGTCGCGGCATGAATGTCACGTCTCAAAAAGTGGCGGTGCTAAAGTTCGGCGGAACCTCCGTGGGTACTCGCGAGCAGCGGCAGATCGCTTATCGGCGCGTGCGCGACGCGCGCGAGGCCGGGTTTGCGACCGTCGCGGTGGTCTCCGCGATGGGCCGTTTTCCCGAGCCCTATGCGACCGACTCGCTGCTCTCGCTCGTCGACGGCCGCAGCGGAACCGTTAATACCGATCTCCTGCTCTCTGCCGGAGAGTTGGTCGCGGCCGCGGTCTTCGCCGACGAGCTTAGCGCCCAAGGCGTGCCGGCTGTGGCGATTTCCGGCGGTCAGGCCGGTATCGTAACCAACGAGCGCCCCGGCGACGCAACGATTCTCCGCGTGGAGCCTCATGCGATCCGCGAGCTGTTGGAACGCGGAACGGTTCCCGTGATCGCCGGCTTTCAGGGGGTCGCGCAAGACGGTACGGTTACCACTCTGGGCCGCGGCGGAACGGATCTTTCGGCCATCGCGCTGGGCCACGCGCTCGAAGCTCAGCGCGTGGATATCTACACCGACGTAAGCGGCGCAATGACCGCCGATCCGCGGCGCATCCCGGCGGCGCGAACGATCGAGCGCGCCTCGCTGGCTGAAATGACCGAGCTGGCAAACCACGGTGCAAAGGTGATGCATTCCAAAGCCGCACAATATGCCGGCCGCACCGGAACGCGCTATGCCGTCAAGGGTCTGCACAGTGACCAGGGGACGGTGGTCGACGAAAACGTTGACCATCACCGGCCGGTGACCGGCGTGACGTCGTCGGGCCGCGTGACCTGGGTTCGTATTATTCGAGGCGACATCGAATCGCCGAGCCGGCGAATGGAGACCGAGTTGGAGATGTTTCGGCGCGTCGCCGAAGCCGAGATCTCGATCGACCAAGTTACGATCAATCAAGCCGGCGTGGCGTTTGTCGTCGAGGGCGACCGTGGTAACGAGATTCGCAGTCTGCTCTCCGATTTGAATCTCGCCGTTCGGGTGCGGGAAGGCTGTTCGAAGCTTTCGGTCGTTGGTACCGGAATGCGCGACGCGCCCGGCGTCGTCCATCAAGTGGCCGAAGCGCTCTCGCAAGCCGACGTCGAGATCATCCATTGCACCGACAGCAACGTGACGATTTCTATTCTCGTCCCCGCCGCGGAGGCCGAGCGTGCCGAGATCGCCGTCCACGCGCAGTTTTGCCTCGACCGAGGAGACCCCGTCTTATGAACTCGCAACTTGGAGTCATTCTCACCGCGATGGTGACGCCGTTCGACGAACGCGGCGACCTGAACCTCAACGAAGCGGGGCGTTTGGCGCGCTGGCTCGTCGATCGCGGAAACGACGGCCTGATTCTGGCCGGCTCGACGGGCGAAGGACAAACGCTCGAACCCGCGGAGCGCGTCGCGCTGTACGTAGCGGTGAAAGCGGCGGTTGGCCGCGACGCCTTCGTCATTGCCAACGCCGGCACGAATTCGACCCGCGAGTCGGTCCGCGCAACGCAAGAGGCGACCGAAGCAGGGGTCGATGGAATCTTGGCCGTCGTACCCTATTACAACAAGCCGACGCAAAGCGGAATGCTCGGGCATTTCGGCGCGATCGCGCAAGCGACGCAGCTTCCCGTCGTCATCTACAATATTCCGGGCCGCACCGCTGCCAATATGCTGCCCGAAACGCTGCTGGAGCTTGCGCGGCGCCACCGGAACATCGCCGGCGTTAAGGAGTCGAGCGGCGACCTCAAGCAGATCGGAATGATTCTGCGCGACCGCGCCGAGGGATTCATCGTTTGGTCGGGCGACGACCATCTCTTCCTGCCCTGCTTGGCGCTGGGAGCCGACGGCGTCGTCGGCGTTGCGTCGCACCTGTGCTCGCGCGAGTACCGCGCAATGCTGAACGCCTACCGAAACGGTCGTGTGGAAGAGGCGGCGCAGATTCACGCATCGCTCCTGCCGCTGATCGACGTGCTCTTTTCTACGACAAGTCCAATTCCGGTGAAATGGGCGATGCGACAGCTCGGCTTCGACGTCGGATCTTGTCGCCTTCCACTCGACGAAATTCCCGAAAACATCGCGAATCGCTTGCGGCCGATCTTGGCAGCCTACGCGTCGCACGCCGTCGAGTCCCGGTGACGTCGCTGCAGATTCTCGGCTGCCGGCTCGACGTGCTCGACGCCGGCGAGGCAACGCACCGCATTCTCGACGATGCCCGCAAAGGCAGCGGCGCGCAGATCGTCACGCTGGGAACCGAAATGGTCGTCTACGCGCAGCGTGACGCACGTTTTCGCGACATCGTCAACGCATGCGCGCTTTCGCTCTGCGATACCGTAGGATTGCTGACGGTGGCGCGGCGGCGAGGCGCGCGGCTTCGCGAACGCGTCACCGGGGTCGAACTGCTGGAGCACCTCTGTGAGGGGGCTGCCGCGGCAGGTCTTCCAGTGTATTTCTTGGGCGGTTCGCCCGGCGTCGCAGCCGACGCGGCCGCGATTTTGGAGGTTCGTTTTCCTGGATTGCAGATTGCCGGCACGCGCGAAGGATTTTTCACCGACGAGCAAACGCCGGCAGTGGTTGCGAGCATCGCCCAGAGCGGGGCGCGCCTGCTCTTTGCCGGGATGGGATCTCCGCGGCAAGAGTTTTGGCTGGCGGCGCATCTCCGCGAAACCGGCTGCGGCGCGGGCATCGGCGTCGGCGGTTCGTTCGACGTAATTTCTGGGCGCGTCACGCGCGCGCCGCACCTCGCGCGCCGGTTGGGCCTCGAATGGCTCTACCGGCTCGTCAAAGAACCGCGGCGCTGGCGGCGGCAGCTCGCTCTTCCGCGCTTTGCGTGGCTGATTCTGCTCGAGGAACTGCGGTGAAAGCGATGATTCTCGCGGGTGGTCTGTCGACGCGGCTCTATCCGCTTACCAAATCCGTTCCCAAGCCGCTGGTGCCGGTTGCCGGCGTTCCGAATGCCGCGCATTTGATGCGTTACCTCAAAGCCTACGGTTTTGACGAGATTGCAATCAACGTTCACTATCTCGCCGATGCGATCGTCGAGGCGCTGGGCGACGGCTCGCGCTACGGCGTGAAGCTGCACTACTCGTACGAGAACGAGTTGCTTGGAAGTGCCGGCGGCCTCAAGAAGGTGCAAGAGTTCTTCGACGACGAGCCGTTTGCGGTGATCGGCTGCGACGAAGTAACCGACATTCGCCTCGACAAGCTGCTTGAGTTTCATCGCGATCGAGCGGCGATTGCGACGATCGGACTCGTCGAATGCGACGTCGTCGATCAGTATGGCGTCGTGGTCCTCGACGAACGTGCGAAGATCGTCGGCTTCCAGGAGAAGCCGCCGCGGGGGATGGAGCGCAGTAAGTTGGCCAACACCGGCGTCTACGTTTTTTCGCCGGAGATTTTCGACCATATTCCGCGGGCCGAGTTCTACGATTTCGGCAAGCAAGTCTTTCCGGCACTGCAGGGCGCGGGCGAGCCCTTCTATGGATTTCACGCGCGCGGCGCGTATTGGGCGGATATCGGCACGCCCGGCGAATACCGGCGCGCGAGTTACGACGTGCTCGAAGGCGTCGTGCAGATTCCCAAGACGACTTCGAACGGTATCGACTCCTCGGCGCGCTTGGGCAGCAACGTCCGAATCGAAGGCCCGGTGCGCATCGGCGCGTCGGCCACGATCGCCGACGGCGTGTCGATCGTGGGCCCGAGCATCATCGGCGATGGCGTGCGCGTCGATACCGCGGTGACGCTGGAACGCAGCATTCTTTGGAACGGCGCGACGATCGGCGCGCGTGCGAATTTGCGCGACACGATCGTGGGAAGCGGCTACGTGGTTCAGCCCGAAAGCGTGCTCGACGACGCGCTGGTTGCCGTAGAGGCTTCGACCTAGCAGCCTAGACATTCGGTCGCCGCGGCGTGATCGAGCGGTATGGACTGGCGCCCGCTGCTCGACTTCGTTTTCCCCGCGCAATGCGCGAGCTGCAACGCGATTGGTTCTGGGCTCTGTAGCGCATGTCGCCCGGATGGTAAAGCCATCGCCGTTTATCTGCCGTCGCTGCGCGTCGCGGCCGCCGCCCCCTACGAAAGCACGCTTCGCGCAGCGGTGCTGGCGCTCAAAGATGGGCGCCGGGACGTGGCTGAGGCGTTGGGGCGGATGACGGCGCCCTTGGTTACGCCCGGCGCGACCCTCGTGCCGGTTCCCACGACGGCCAAACGCCGGCGTACTCGCGGCCTCGACGGCGTCGCGCTTGTGGCTCGGTGCGCGGCTGCCATCGCCGGCGCCCGGGTCGTTCTGGCCTTAGAACAGCGATCCGGCGACGCGCAGCGTGGGCGGTCACGCTCGCAACGCCTCGCCGCCCAGGGGCGATTTGCGTGCAATGCGGCCGGTGTAGCGGGTGTACGCGTGACGCTCTTTGACGACGTCTGTACGACCGGATCGACGCTTCGCGATTGTGCCGACGCGATTCGCGAAGCCGGCGGCCTGGTGGACGATGCGATAGTGGTCGCCGTGGCGAACAGCCCCAAGCCGTGGAGCACCTCCAACGTTCGCTGACGCCGCTTGACGAGCTGTACTTGCACCGTGCCTACGAGCTGGCGGCCCGGGGGATCGGCAGCACTTCTCCAAATCCGCCGGTCGGAGCGGTCGTCGTGCGCGAAAACCGAATCGTCGGCGAAGGGTATCATCATCGCGCCGGCGACGCGCATGCCGAAACCGATGCGCTCCGCCAAGCCGGGCGCGAAGCCGGCGGCGCGACGCTCTACGTCTCGCTCGAACCCTGCCGGCACGTCGGCCGTACGCCGCCCTGCACGCGCGCCGTCGTCGAAGCCGGCATCGTGCGCGTGGTTGCCGGCGCGCTCGACCCCACGCTGCACGGCGGTGCCGCCGAGTTGCGCGAAGGCGGCGTGGATGTTACGGTTGCGCAGGACCCGATCGCACGCGATTTGATCGAACCGTTTGCGCGCGCCGCGACGTTGCAGCGGCCGTACGTTGCATTAAAAATGGCGATGTCTCTCGACGGTGCGATTGCGTACCGGCCGGACGTCGAAGTACGGTTGACCTCCGAAGATACGCGGCGCTACGTCCGCGAACTGCGCATCGCCCACGACGCCGTAATGGTCGGCGCGAGCACGGTACGAGTGGACGATCCGCAGCTCACGGTTCGTCCGCCTCATCATCGCCTGCGTCCTTACGTGCGAGTCGTTCTCTGCCAAACCCACGGTGTCACGGCGACCAGCCGGATCTTCGATCGCGATGAAGGTTATGCAAAGACGATCGTCCTTGCTCCCAGCGCTTTGGCCGATCGTATGGAGGAGTTGCGCGACGTGGCCGACGTGGTCGGCGTCGGACCGCCGGGGAGTCTCGCGCTCGGCTTGTCACAGGCGCTCGAAGCGTTGCGCGCGCGCGGCATCTACAGCGTCTTGTGCGAAGGCGGGCCTACCTTGGCGGCCGGCCTGATCGCCGGCGGCCACGTCGATCGTTTTTACTGGGCGATCGCGCCGCTCTTTCTGCAAAGCGCAAGCGCCGTGCCGGTGCTCGCGGGCGCGGATTTACTTCCGCCGGGCGTACGGTTGCGATTCGATCGCGTCGAGCGAACGGGCGAGGACGTCGTGATGAGCGGAACGTTCGCCGATGTTTAGCGGCCTAATTCGCTATCGCGGTACTGTCCTTAGTGTCATCCTGAGCGGAGTCGAAGGACGAGGGGCTAACGTCGAAGGGCGACTGATCGTGCAGTGCGAGGGCGTGGAAGTGGAACGACCGCAGCCCGGCGACTCGATCGCCGTCGACGGCGTCTGTCTTACTGCAACCGCAGTCGATGGAGACGCTGTTGCGTTCGACGTGGTTCCCGAAACGCTGGCGTGCAGCACCTTAGGCGATCGCGTGGCCGGCGATTGCGTCAACGTGGAGTATGCGCTTCGCGTCGGCGACCGGCTCGGTGGCCATTTTGTCTACGGCCACGTGGATGCCGCTATCCGCGTGCTGTCGCGCATGCCCGAGGGGCAAGGCGAACGGATGCGCGTCGAGACTCCACCGCCGCTGGCAGCGATGATCGCGCCCAAAGCGTTCATTGCGGTTGACGGCATCAGCCTGACCGTTGCCGCGATAGGCGACGGCTGGTTCGAGGTCGCGCTCATCCCGGAAACCATCGCGCGCACGACGCTGTGCGCACGTCCGCCCGGCAGCCGCGTCAACCTCGAAGTCGACCCCATCGCCCGCTACGTGGTCCATGGCACGTTATAAGGAAACCCTCCCCGACGGCGCGCGCACGTTCGAAGCGCGCCTGCAAGTGCAATGGGCCGACGTTGACGTGGTCGGAATCATGTATTTTGCGGCCTACCCGCGCTTTGCCGAGTATGCGGAGATGCAAATGTTTGCCGAACTCGGTTTTCCGTACGAGTCGGTATTCACGCAGTACAACTTTTGGCTGCCGCGCGTTCGGGTGGAGGCGGAGTATCACGCGCCTGCGATGATGAGCGATTGGCTGAGAATGCGGACGCATATCGAGC